>JAEDFA010000062.1 GCA_016293005.1 Treponema sp. | reverse complement strand
ACTTCAGCGTATCACAATACCGCTTGTTCGTTTACTTTTTTATCATGCCTCCTTAACAAAAATTCTAAAAACTAGTAATTGTAAGTTACTATTCTTGATTGGTTAAATCCATATTCTCTTGGAATTTCCATTCTTAAATATGGAGAATCATCAACAATTTCACCAGAAAACGCATATCGGGAAAGCAAATTAGGATATTCAATTATTTCAGCGTCATTCTTAAAGCCATTTCTTAACTGACTGTCTTCTGAAATTTTTCGCCAGCCACGTTCGTCCATTTTGCATACGGCTACAATTTCTTTGTGATAAACACCCAAGATAAAATCCGCCTCGTTCGCTTTTTCTACATCCTTAATCGGCCAATATTTCCGCACGCAATCATAAGGGCTTTCCCTTCCTTTTATCTTTATGCCTTTGCTCAATTTTTCGTATGATTTGTTTATACATACAAAAATCACCTTTCCGTTTTTTGAATCAAAAATACCGTTTGCCATGTTTTTACCTCCATTTATCAATCCTTATTCTTACATTCTCCAGTTATATGCCCTATAGAAGCAACATAAAATGCTGAATGCAATCTTAAATCTCCATTGCTACAATGATTACAATAAAATTTATCATAATCAAGTTGTTGCAATATTGAACATCTGCTTTTCCAGCTTGTATGATGCTCCAAAATATGATTCTTTATTTTTTCTGCTGCAAATCTAATACCACAAACAGGATATTCAAGTATTAAATCATAATTTAAATTTGAAACAGCACTTCCTTCAATAACAAGGATCTATGTCCTTATGAAATATGACGAACTATCGCCTAGGTCCCGCTGAATCACTTCAGCTTATCACATTACCGCTTGTTCGTTTATATTTTTATCATGCCTCCATATTATTCTACAAAATCACTCCCTGCAATAAATTAAAAGCGTAACCCACAATCACAATTCCCAAAACGCAGATTGCCATAAAAATTATCAGAAGTTTTGGTTTTACGGCTTTGCTCAACATTACGATGCTTGGAAAACTTAATGTTGTAACGGACATCATAAAACTTAAAACAACACCAAGTAATGCGCCTTTTTCAAGCAGACTTTCAGCAATCGGAATGCAGCCAAAAATATCGGCATACATTGGAACGCCAAAAACAGTTGCAAGAATTACGCCAAATGGATTTTTATTTCCAAGGGAACTGATAATCCAGTTTTCAGGAATCCAGTTGTGAATGACAGCTCCAACGGCAACTCCAATCAGAATGTAGGGAAAAACTTTTCGCAAAGTCGAACGCATCGCATTCCAGCTGATTTTAAGTCTGTCCCTAATTGTAGTTTTCATTTCTGGAAGTTCCGGCATTTTTGTATTGCGGGCCTGCTGAATAAAATCTGCAATCTGATTTTCCATATGAAGATGTTCAATCACAGTTCCGCCGATAACCGCAATAACAAGTCCAAAAATTACATAAAGAACCGCAATTTTCCAGCCAAAAATGCTCATCAAAAGAACAAGACTTCCAAGATCAACCATTGGAGATGAAATCAAAAAGCTGAAAGTTACGCCCAAAGGAAGTCCAGCCGTTGTAAAACCGATAAAAATAGGAATTGAAGAGCAGCTGCAAAACGGAGTAATTGTTCCAAGCAGGGCACCAATAATTCTTGCACCAAGTCCATTGAATCTGCCCATAATTTTTTTACTGCGCTCAGGCGGAAAAAAACTTTGGATGTAAGAAATAATAAAAATCAACACGCACAAAAGAATCGTAATTTTGATTACATCGTAAACGAAAAAACTGATTGTGTGCGTCCAGACAGAATCTTCGCTCATTCCAAGTTTTAAAAATAAAAACGAAACAGAGGATTTAAGCCATGCCATTCCTAACATCTGATTTTGAATAAAATTCCACATAATCAATTCTCCACATTTTTATGACCGTCGCAACAACAGCAATCTTCGCCATTACGGGAAGAAGCAGACAATCTGTCTTTCCAGCATTGAATTGATTCAAAATACTGTTTAAATTCCTTAAAGCGACAACAGTTTATTTCATAAAATGTCCATTTTCCATCTTTAAGACTTTGAACAAGTTCACAATCAGAAAGAATTTTCATGTGATGAGAAAGCGTCGGCTGGGTAATCCTGAATTTTTCAAGAAGTTCGCAGGCGCATTTTTCTCCGTCAACAAGAAGAGAAATAATTTTAAGCCGGTTTTCATCGCCCAATGCTTTACAAATTTTAGAAACTTCAAAATCTTTCATAGTTATTTCATATTGATGTGTATCAATATATGTGAATGTACAGTACATATAGATAAATGTCAATGTATTTGTGTTTTATACGCAGAATTCAGTTTTTTACATTTTACTTTATTTTCATTCTAGCCAAGCCTGATAGAAACCTCTAACAGATGAAAAAGTAATTTAAAATAAAAAAACCGGTCATCAAGACCGGCCTTACTAAAAATCTAGTAAATTATTTAGATGTTTTTTTTGTAACAACTACAGAATTGTCTGCGTTAGAATATGGTGCAGGAATGTATTTGTCAGCTTTCCAATCGTTTTCCCACTTGTAACCGTCCAACAAATATCTGAACTGATATTCTTTGTCAGCTTCCAAAGCAAGTTTTACAGAAAAAGAACCATCTTTTGCCTGTTTCAAAGGTGTATCTGTACTAGACCAACTGTTAAAATCACCTGCAATGTTTACCTGTTTTGCACCTTGTGCTGCTTCTGCTGATACTGTAAATGTAACATTACAAGTTTTTCCATCTTTTGAAAAAGTTTTTTTGAGTGACATGTCACTCCTCCATGGTTTATAAATTACTTTTTTTTATGATTTCACCAGAAATCACAGTTATTATATAACAAGTTCTAAAAATAGTACATATATTTTTGTTATATTTTGGCTATAATACAGAAAATAACATTTTTTTTCAATAATTATTGTAATAATTATTAAATTAATATATAGTCTTTATTAATATTACCGCTGATTTATCCAAATTGCATGCGGCAATCCATAATTTTTATGGAAAAATTGCTAAACAGGAGCCTTAAAATGGGACTTTTCTCTTCAAACAATCAAAAACACATTTTTACTTCAGAATCTGTAAGCGAAGGCCATCCAGACAAAGTCTGCGACCAGATTTCAGATGCAATTCTTGATGCCTGCCTTAAACTCGACAGCGATGCACATGTTGCCTGCGAAACTTTTGCCACAACAAACTTCATCTTAATCGGTGGCGAAATCGGTTTTTCAAAAAACGCAAAAGAAAATTCAAAATGGATTAAAAAGAATGCCGAAAAAATCGTCCGCAAAGTCGTTCAGGAGATTGGCTACACAAACACAGAATTCGGACTTGATTACAAAAAATTCAAATTTGTAAATAAACTTCACTCACAATCACAAGATATAAATCAAGGCGTTGTTGGAGCAGGACTGGCAGAATACAAAGGTCAGCAGGGAGCCGGAGATCAGGGAATGATGTTCGGTTTTGCCTGCAACGAAACTCAAGAACTCATGCCTGCACCTGTAATTTTTTCTCACAAAATTCTTCTCACCGCTTCAGTCCTTAGAAAATCCGGCGAAATTAAATGGCTGCGACCAGACGCAAAAAGTCAAGTTACAGTAGAATACGAAGATAATCATCCTTCAAGAATCGATGCAGTAGTAGTTTCTCATCAGCACGCGCCAGATGTATCTATAGAAGAAATCCGCGACACAATCATCAACAAAATCATCAAACCGGTTCTCGAACCAACAGGACTTCTCGACGAAAATACAAAATATTACATCAACCCAACCGGAAGATTTGTAACTGGAGGCCCAGACGGGGATGCAGGTCTTACAGGACGAAAAATAATCGTTGACACTTACGGCGGAATGGGTCGTCACGGCGGCGGTGCATTCAGCGGAAAAGACCCGTCAAAAGTTGACCGTTCGGCAGCGTACATGGCACGATACATTGCAAAAAACATCGTCGCAGCAGATTTAGCCGATAAAGCAGAAGTAGAACTTGCATACGCAATCGGAGTTCCTTTCCCGGTAAGCATAATGGTAGAAACTTTCGGAACAGAAAAAGTGCCTGTTTCAAAAATCGAAAATGCCGTAAAAAAAGTCTTCGACTGCACGCCTTCAGGAATCGCTTCAACATTAAATTTAAAGCAGCCGATTTATCAGGCAACAGCAAGTTACGGACATTTCGGCAGAACAGAATTCCCATGGGAAAAGACAGATAAAACCGAAGAATTAAAGCAAGCTATAAACTAAATCCCACAGAACCTGCATTTGCCAGCGGAATTCAAAATCATTTTGATAACAAAAAGATTTTGAATTTCCGCGAACAGAGGAAAAATGAATTTTCTTTCAAACGACGAAATCATACAGATTTTTGAAATTTTCAAGAAAAACAATCCCGAACCAAAGCCGGAATTAAATTATTATTCACCGTTTACGCTTTTAGTCAGCGTTGTTCTAAGCGCACAAACAACAGATAAAAGCGTAAACAAAGTTACAGAAAAACTTTTTCCGCTGGCAGACACTCCGCAAAAAATGGCAGAACTTTCGCAGGAACAAATTGCAGAAATAATCCGCCCGATTGGACTTACAAATTCAAAAAGCAAAAACATTCTTGCGTTAAGTAAAATGCTGATTTCAGACTTTGACGGAAAAGTTCCGGGAACACGCGAAGAACTTCAAAAACTTCCTGGCGTAGGACGAAAAACTGCAAATGTAATTCTGAATGTTGCGTTCAATCAGCCGACAATGCCAGTTGACACTCACCTTCTTCGGATTTCCCCAAAAATCGGGCTTGCAGAAGGAAAAACTCCCGAACAAATCGAAGAAGGCCTTTTAAAAAGAATTCCAAAAGAATATTTAAATCACGCACACCACTGGCTGATTCTTCACGGACGATACATTTGCACCGCTAGAAATCCAAAATGCGACGAATGTCCAATAAGCAAATTCTGCAAAAAAAATCAAATTTAATTCAGATTTATGACAAAAAAAAGAATTAATGATATATTCAAAAAAATCTTTCAAAACAAGGAATTTTTATGGAAAATGAAAACACTGTAAACGCAATTGAAGAAGCCGCAATCGAGGCTTTAAACGAAACTGTAAGTTCAACAACAAGCGAAGTTTTTAAATTTTTCAAATCGTTCTGCAACTGGAACTTTCTTTTTAAAGCAATCGGTGCACTTTTAATGATTTTTATAATCTGGCTGATTTTCACTTTAATAAAAAAAATGGTCAAACGCGGGCTTCACGAAAAAGTTTCGGCACATGTCTCAATGCTCATAAACCGCACGATAAATTACATTTTCTATATAATTCTTGCAGCGTATATTCTTCACCTGTTCGGAATCAGCCTTAACGCACTTTGGGGAGCAGCCGGAATCGCGGGAGTTGCAATTGGTTTTGCGGCACAAACATGTATCAGCAATTTAATCAGCGGACTTTTCGTTCTTTCTGAAAAAACTATGAAAATCGGCGATTTTATTTCAGTGGATGGAGTAAGCGGAACAGTTGATTCAATCGGGCTTTTATCAATAAAAATTCACAACATCGACAACCAGATGATTCGCATTCCAAACAGCGCAATTATAAATTCGAACTTCCAGAACAACAATTATTTTGACACGCGCAGAATGAATTTTTCAGTCAGCGTTGCATACGAAACAGATTTAAAATCGGCAATGCAGGAACTTTTAAAAGTCCCGGAAAAATGCCCCACAGTTTTAAAAGATCCGGAACCAAAAGTTTGGTTTGAAAATCTAGGCGAAAGCGGAATCGATATGATTCTTGCAGTTTGGTTTGCGCCGTCAGATTTAATTCAAACAAAAAACGATGTCTTTATGAATATCGTTGAAGTCTTCAAAAACGCAAATATCGAAATTCCATACAACAAAATCGATGTAAAACTTCTTGACGCAGGGAAATAATTTCCCAACCAGTGGGATGCTGATGCCCTAGGCACGCGAGTGTCGCATTAAATAATTTCCTTAAGGCAAACGCCCTTGTGGCGCAAATAAATTCAGCATGACAGTATTACCGTCAGTGCCGCCATTCCGAACTCGTTTCGGAATCCTATTCTGAGATTGCCGCAAGAACCACTTGTAATGAAAAGCACGGGTTATCTGGGGATTTCTAAAAATTCTCGCCGAGTTTTTGGTAAAAACACGCCGAGTTTTTACCAAAAACTCGGCGTACTTTTTTAAATTCTCGGCAAGAATTTTTTAAAACTCGGCGAGTTTTTTCTAGAATGCCGCATATTTGAAAAAATTCGTCTTAATTACCATTTTAACTAAACTTTCTTTGTTAAAATTTATCAAAAAATTAAACATTTTACTTGACATTGCGGTTAATAATGTGTAGATTATAACCATAAAGAGAGAACAAAAGGTTAAAGCGGAGGCACAAAAATGAATGAAAACTTCAAAAACAGAATGGAAACACTGCTTAAATCAAAAGGAATGACACAACGGGAACTTGCCTCAAAACTTGGCGTAAGCGAAGTAACGGTAAGCCGCTGGATGACTGACGGTGCAAACGGCAGAAATCCCAGTATTCATACCTTGCAGAAAATAGCAGAAATTCTGGAAACTACGACGGACAGCCTTTTGGGACAGGAAGGTTCTGATGTCAAAACCATGCAAGACAAAAACAGCAACGGATTAAACTGGGGAGCAATCCTTGCAGGAACAGCCCTAACTGCGACCGCGGTAATCGGTATAGTTGCACTTGCCAAGGCAATGGGAAAAATCAGCGATAAAGACAAAGAGCAGATTGAAGACATATTGAACCGTGAATAAGATGCACAAAGTGCAGGGAGGTAAAAATGACATGACTAAAATAAAAAGGCTTTCTAATCAATACCAGTGATTAAAAAGCCCCTCATGACAAACGGAAAACCGCTGCCCGAATACTTCTAAAAGAGTAACAGTTTTTCCGTTTCTTTTCAAGTTATCAAAAGAGCCTTGCTTTGCAAAAGACTTTTGAAACTTCGTTCAATAGAACAAAATTACAAACAAGGAATAAGACCTTGAGCAGGCTGCAACCGCCTTAAAGAGTTGCAAGGAAAAACTTTATGAAATACAGAATTACAAAACGAATAAATCCTCTTAATAATGAATCAAAATTTTATCCTGCACCGCAGTATATGGAGGAACTGACTCTAATGGATCTGGCTAAGGATATTTCTGATGCCTGTACTTTGAATGTAGCCGATGTAGATGCGGTACTTACCTCTCTTGTAAGGAAACTTCCTATGTACCTGAAAAGCGGATTTAAAATCCAGCTGGGAAACTTCGGTCGCATGAAGCTCTCCTTCTCGTCAAAAGGTTTTGACAATCCTGATGATGTTAATTCCTCTACTATCACAACAAAAAGAATTATATTCACGCCGAGTGCAGAACTCAAAAACGAAATCGAATCGGTTTCTTTCTCTAAACTGTAAGTAATGGAAAACAAACGCCCGCCCAAAGAAATTGGGCGGGCGTTTGTTTTTTTAAATTCAGCCGGGGCATTTTGACAGGCTCAATGTCCCTCAAGCCCAGACCAACTAAAATTATTGGACAGACCTTTTTATTTAATCAATAAGAACTTTTGCAGAACAGCCTGTGTTTGAACCAACATAATCTTCTGTTAAACAGACTTGGTAAGAACCTTTTGAAAGATATAGTTTTTTAGTTACTGTTGAACTTTTAATATCAGAACAAGAAACTAATGTTTTAGACACAGTTCCTGCATCTGTTAATAACTGTAAATAACCGTTTATTTGTGCAGCATTTGCAGTAGTATCAGTAAAACTTACAGTTACAATTGAAGTCCTTTCCAAAGTAAAAGGAAAATATTTTGAGCCGTCAACTGTAATTGTTCCTGTATCAATCTTAGTTTCCTGTGCTGTTGTCGTAATATCCGTACTTACAGTGCCGCCGTCATTATAACCGATTACATAGCCGTAATAGCTGTCTGCCTCGCTGCTTCCGCTCAAAGTAATATCAACACTACCTGCATCAGAAATCGTTCCTTTATTGTATGCACAATAACCGCCAGTATAAGTCTGATTAGAAGTGCTTCCTGTAACTGTGCCAGTAACTTTTGTGCTGCTTCCTGAAATTGTTCCTTCGTTATATCCGCAGATTCCGCCTGTATACATTACATTGTTTGTACTTCCGTCTATCGTACAGTTAGAAACAGTACAGTCTTCTATAGTTCCCATATTTCGTCCGCAGATTGCACCTGCATAGTCTCCGCTTCCTGTGATTGTGCAAGAAGATACGTAGCAGGAAGAAATTTTACCTGTAGAAGAATTTGTTTTTGCAATTCCAGAATAGCCTGTCATTTTTACGCCTGAAACAGTTACTTCGGAAATCGTTCCGTTATTTGTATTGCAGACAGGGGCATTTACTCTGATATCAACAATTGAGCCATTATTTGTGTTACAGACAAGGCCTTTTATTGTAAGATTGTAGATTTCTGAGTCAGCTGAAAGGCTATCAAAAAGAGCACCTTTAAATCCTTCAATTGGAAGATAAAAATAACCTTCAATTTTACCAGAGAAAGTCTTTGTACTTGTTAAAGAAAGTGCCGGCGAAGAAATTGTTTTGCCAGATGGAATATAAACATCTGCCGAAATGATTCCGCTACTTGTATTTGCAAAAGGTGCACCCATAAGGGCATTCCACTGCTTTGCATTTTCTACCACATAGTAGTCATAACTGTCTTTTGCACCGCACCACTGGGCATACAGTGTTATATCTTCTATTAAAGTTAGCGTTTTACCTTCAGCATAACGAGTTCCAGAACCGTCTGCTTTAGTGTCCCAGCCGCAGAATTGATACTTCGAAGAATCAAAATCTGCAAATGCTGTATTCACATCTTTAAGACTGCTGCCGCTTTCAAACTGCTGGATGTAAAAGTTCGTCTTATCATCAAGGTTTATAAAATATGTAACTTTATAGAAATCTGCCCACTGTGCATAAAGTGTAATGTCTTCTGTAAGTTCCGGAGAACTTCCTTCAGGGTAACTTGTTCCGCTTCCGTCTTTTTTTGTATTCCATTCTTTAAAGCGTTTTGTACCTGTGCCTGTAAAACCAAGTGCTTCTGCATCAGCAAGTAAAGAACCTTTGTAGAAAGACTGAGTTTTAATTTCTTCTGTATCTGTGTTGGAATTGTATGTTACGGTGTAAGACTGAACATTATCATCTTTAGTAACTTCGTTTCCTGAAAGTGGGTATACCGAACCTTTGCTTAAATACCCTGCCTGAACATAAACAGGAACAGGATATACAAATACGCTTCCGTCTGTTGCAATACATGTTATTGTTATAATATGGAAGCCAGCTTTTACTGGAGCAGTCTTTAAATATGCATATGTGCTATCAAACCAGTATACATTTCCATTGTCATCAGTTGTGATTTCAATGCTGGAAGTTGAAGAATCTTTTAACGCTATTAAATTTCCGTCTAGGGAAAGAGAAATTTCAGGATA
>JAEDFA010000061.1 GCA_016293005.1 Treponema sp. | reverse complement strand
GATATATAATATATATGAAAAGATTCAGTTTTTTACCGGCAATTTTTTTACTCGTTTCGTGCAGTTTTCAGTTTCCATTTTCAAAAACAGAATGCGTAACTTTCTCACTTCCAGAATCAGAAGAAGAACTGCTTTTAAACGAAGGAATATTTCTTTCGTTCTGGAAAATTGAAGTTACAACATCTTCCTCATCGTCGACACAAATTATTTCTGGAAATCAAAAATCGTTTTCACACGAATTTGAAAAAAACATTCCGTGTTCTGTTCTGTGCACTCCACTTTTTTCTACAAAAAGTATAAATGAAAATCCTGAAAAAACTTTCGAATTTCTTTATCCTGCAGGAACAATTTATCCGTTTGAAAAAAATATCCGTTGGGAAGGAGGTTTTTGCGCAGAAATCTTAAAAAATTTTATAATTCAGGAAAAAAAATCAAAATCAGATGAAAAAATAAAAAAAAATCTTTTGTACTTTAACTGGCCTCGTTTTATAAAATCCGTAGATGAAAAAAGCGCCGAAGAAAATTATGTTCCATGGCTTACAGAAAGTGAAAAAATAATTTCAGCAATTTCAGAAGGAAAATTTTCAGTTACGCTTTTAAATATGAAGAATTTTTCAACTTTCAGCGAAAATGAACTTTTAAAAAATGAAAACGCAAGGCTTTTTTCAAAATATCCAAAAGAAAATTTAACAAATTCAAAAAGAAGTCAAAAATTTTATTCAATAAAAAAGGAAAAAAATTCTGTACTATTAGAAAAAAAAGACGGCATTTTTGAATTTTTAATAATCAACAACGGAAAAAGTTCAATTATTTCTCTTGCAAATAGTAAAATCACAATATAAACTTAAACCAATGAACTTCAAACCTTTTACTGCAAAAAAAATATTTTTCACATTTTCAGCACTTTCCTTTCTCATTTTATCATGTGCAAAAAAGACAGAAAACCAAAATCAACTTTCTGTCGACCTTGAAAACAAAAATCACGACTGGTTCTGTTTTTATTCAGGAAAAGTAAAGCAAATAGAAAAAATTGCAGATTCTCCTGTAGTTCCTCAAAAACCTTACACAGAAGCAACAAGAATTTCATGCATCAGGGTTGCGCCACAAATCGAAAACCAGATTCAAAAAGCATACGCGGTTGTAAACCAGATTGGATTTTTAACTTTTGAAGATGACTTTTTCATACTTTCAGAAGATTTGTCATTATTCAGCGGAAAAACAGCAGGAAACCTCGTCTTCTACGAAAATACGCCTTTATGCGGGCTTTACAAAAATTCATTTTTTAACCATTCAATTAAAAATGGAGAATCTCTAAAATCTTCAGAATTTTTAATTCAGATGAACCCAGAAACAAAAATTTTCTACAAAATCATAAATTCAGAAAACCTTTCAAATGATTTTCACACTCAGGTCACAGATTTCATTTGGGACGGAAATGTTTTCTCCTGCGCATTAAAAAATTCCTCAGAAGAGCAAATCAATTTTTCATATATCTCTTTTCAGCCAAAGGAAAGCCTTATTTCAATTACACCGTCTACCGCTTCTAAAAAAATTCTTCTTTCAGAAAACACAAAAGAAGAATTCCGAAAACAAAAAAACTTTTCAACTTTAGAAACGGCCCCAGAGCGACTGAAAAGCTTAGTAAAATCAGTTAACAAAAAACTGAATTTTGAAATAACACTTTACACAAATCAAGGTCACTCTCCAAAAACTTATGTTTCAAAACCCGACTTACAAGGCCTTTCAGCGACGGCAATTTTTTCAGAAACATATTCTGCAATTCTTTTTCAAGACGGAACGATGTATTTAAACGGCTTTATGCACAATTCAAGCCAGATAAACAACGGAAAAACCTGCGGAATAAAACTTCCAAAACTGCCTTCCGGATATTCATACACCGGTTTTGCAATTTCCGATTCAACACTCTACGCTTCATGGGAACAAACAAATTTCATAAACACTGGAAAATCAGGATTTCTTAAAGTGAACCTAAAAAACGCGCTAAAAAATGCTAATCTTATGTAATTTTAAAAAAAATAAACTTTAATTTTATTTTGTAGATTTTTTATCAATTCTAGGTCATAATATTAGCTATGGAAAATTCCCTTGACTTCAATTCAAGTTTAAAAGACGCAATAGAAAAAAAAGGAGCCTGGCTCAATACAGAAGCACTTCCAAAACTACTCGACAATTACCGGCTTATACATGTATGCGTTCAAAACCTGTTCGATTTAATGGACAAGCACGGTCTTATAACGCCAGACCCATACAAAGCATCTAAAAATTATGAAGACATCGAATTGCCTCAAGAAGAGTCCTTTAACGAAGCAGAAATTTCTCAAATCATGGGTTTACGAATTTCAGAATACGAATCAAATTTAAATTTCGCCTGCAATTATTACAAATTTTCTACAGATTTTTTAAACTTCGACAGAATCGAAAAATTAAAAAAACTTTCTTTATTTATAAACTGGACAACATGTACGCCTTCAAACCCAAAACCAAACACAAGAGCAATGGGAATTTTAATAAACGAACTTAGAAAAAAATCTCAATTCGTAAGCACCACAACATTAAACGACATGGTTCGAAAAAATTCAGAAGCGACTGCAGCCATTCAGAAAATTCTTTCATCTCTTCTGGATTTTCAAAAGGAAGCGTACAAATTCAACATAAGAGAGAATGTCCTTACAAGCAAAGAATTTAACTCTGACGACGATTTAAAAAACATCGATGATGAATCCCTTAAAATCAAAAGAGCATTACAAAAACTTTTCCCGAAACAAAAAATATACGCAGACCTTATACAGGAAATCTCAGAAGAAAATCATGGGCTTAATAAAGAAGAACTAAAGCAAAAAGTTCTTGCAAGCCTAAAAATTCCTAAAGCAGAACTGTCAAAAACAAAAAAAAATACTGTAAAACCGCGCAAAATTCTAATGGAATCTTTAAAAACTCTTGCATCGCTAGCAGAAGAATTTTCAATTCTTGCAGGAATCGTATCAAATAACTTCCTCATTCTAGAAGGCGAACATAATTCAATTTTTCAGCGGCTAAAAAAAATGATAAGACGGGCTTTAAATTTAAAAATAAAACCTGTAATTTATACAATTTCCATCAACGACCAGCAAAAAAAATCAAAATATCAGCAGGCTGTCGACATGAACACCTTCATCGACACACTTGAAAGAAAAGAAAATCTTTTTTTCGCTATTTCAGACAAAAACTCAAACGAATACATAAAAATTTACACGGTAGAAGACGAATCTCTTCTTCAATTTGTAAACAAACAGGTTTCGGAAACGCGTGAAATTTTTCTCATTCTTTCAGGACTCGATGAATATTTTAAAAACAAAGTTTCCTCAAAGAACAAGTCAAAAATTCGGGGGCTAAAAATAGAACTTCTGACACTTCAAAATGCAGTAATTTCTGCAAATCAAAAACGGGTTGAATACATAAACCTCGCTGAACAGATAAGCAAAATTGAACAATTAGGAATGGACATAAGTGAATAAAATATCAAAAAAAATTTTTGCATCAATTTTTTTATGCATTTCATTTTCAGTTTTTTCTCAAAATTCCGAACTCGAAAACGAAGATAACATAATCGAAAATCCAGATTTTTTTGCAGAAGAAACCGAACAGACGCAAAATCAAGAACAAGAAATACAAACGCACATAACAATTTCTCATTCTTCAGAAATTCTTACGCTAAATCCGCATCTAAGTTCCTACAGTTCAGAAGCGCAGATTTTAATCAACATCTACGAAGGACTTTTTTCTTACAATCCAAAGACCTGTGAACCGGATTTTGCCATTGCAAAAGATTACAAAATCAGCCGTGACAAAAAACGCTGGACTTTCATTCTTCGAGAAGACGCAAAATTCTGCGACGGAAAAACAATCACTTCTAACGATGTAAAAAATTCATGGTTAAATCTTTTAAAAAACAAAAATGCTCCGTATTCAAGTTTATTTGACATCATAGAAGGTGCAAAAGAATTCAGAACGGGAAAATCGACTTCACAAGAAGTTTCTATTTACACGCCGGATGAAAAAACTTTATCAGTTCACCTTGTATCTCCGGCCTCATATCTTCCCCGCCTTTTGTGCATGCCGGCGTTTTCAGTAGTTTCAGAAACTCCAGGAATTTTCAGCGGTCCTTTTTACATCAGTATGTTCACACCGACAGAACTTGAACTTTTAAAAAATCCTCACTACTACGACAGCGAAAACATAAAACTTCAAAGTACATCTTTCCTTCTTACAGAAAATGCAGAAGACAATTCGTTTTTTTTCAACACCGCACTTTCAGAATGGATTACAGGTCCTGTAAATTACTCAAAAATAATCGACGAAAATTCAAAACATATTTCAGTTCAATTCGGAACAGAATACCTTTCTTTTAAAATTTACGATGAAACAGATTCCGATAAAACTTCCGGTTTTAACATCTGGAATAAAAAAGAATTCAGACAGGCACTTCTTGAATCATGTCCGTGGGATAAAATGCGTGAAAATGTTTTCGTAAAAGCAAGCACTTTCGTTTATCCGGTTAAAAATTATCCGCAGGTTCAAGGTTACGATTACACAGATTTAATTCAGGGAAAACGCCTTATGAGCGAGGCAAGAAAAAAATACAACATTCCTGAAGAACAAAATATTAATCTTTCAATAGCACTGTCAGAATTTCAAGAAGAAAAAGCGCAAATCTTAAAAGATGCCTGGAAAGAGCTTGGAGTTGATGTCAATTTCATTCAGACTTCAAACCTTTCTCAAATAACATCATCAAATGCAGATATGTTTTTCTATTCATGGATTGGAGATTTTACAGATCCGCTTACATTTCTTGAATTATACAAAAAAGATTCTTCATTAAACATTTCAGGCTGGTCAAATGCAGAATTTGAAGAAAAATTAAAAGAGGCAAATCTTTACACCGACGAAAATCGCGAAAAACTTCTTTCAGAGGCAGAACAAATTCTTTTAGATGATGCGATGATTCTTCCTATTCAACACCCGGTTTCACTAAATATAATAAATTTAAACAAAGTTAAAGGATGGTACACGAATCCTTTTAATATTCATCCGCTAAAATCAGTATACATTCAAAAGATTCCAAAAACTTATCCAGGGCTTGTAAAAAAATAAAACCGCTTTTTTAACCTTTAAAATACTATTTTTTATGTGCTTTTTAAGTTTTTCATTGTAATTCACGACTTTTTACAATATAATGGAAAAGTCGATTTTCAATTTTAAAAATTTCGAAAAATCTATCAGGTAAACTATTTACTAAAAAAATCATCAGAGGCATAAAAAATGTCAAAATATCCTTTTGAACAAATCGAATCAAAATGGCAAAAATTCTGGGACGAAAACAAGACTTTCAAGGCAAAAGAAGATCCGTCATTTCCAAAAGAAAAAAGAATGTACGTTCTTGACATGTTTCCCTACCCGTCTGCAGCAGGTCTTCATGTAGGACATCCTGAAGGCTACACGGCAACAGACATTTACTGCCGTTATCTTAGAATGAACGGTTACAATGTCCTTCACCCTATGGGATACGATGCATTCGGACTTCCGGCTGAAAATTACGCCATCAAAACAGGAACTCATCCAAAAATCACAACAAACGAAAATATCAAGCATTTTACAAAACAGATTAAATCATTAGGTTTTAGTTACGACTGGGACAGATGTATTTCAACATGTGAACCAGAATACTACAAATGGACTCAATGGATTTTTCTTCAGCTTTACAAAAAAGGACTTGCATACGAAGACCAGACGCCTATCAACTGGTGTCCGTCATGTATGACAGGGCTTGCAAATGAAGAAGTAAAAGACGGAAAATGCGAAAGATGTCATTCAGAAGTTACCCACAAAACTATCCGTCAGTGGATTTTAAAAATCACAGACTACGCAGACAGACTTGACAAAGACCTTGACGAACTTAACTGGCCGGAAAGCGTAAAACTTATGCAGCACAACTGGATTGGAAAATCTTGCGGGGCTGAAGTAATTTTTACAGTTGCAGACAAAGACGGAAAACCAACAGACAAAACACTTACCGTTTATACAACAAGATGCGACACACTTTTCGGGGCAACTTACATGGTTGTTTCGCCAGAACACAAAATCGTTCCAGAAATCACAACGCCTGAACAAAAAAATCAAGTTAATTCATATCTTGAATCGGCTGCAAAAAAATCAGACCTGGAGAGAACAGATTTAAACAAAGATAAAACAGGAGTTTTTTCAGGAAGTTATGCAATAAATCCTGTAAACGGAAAACTCATTCCAATCTGGATTGCAGATTATGTTCTTATTTCTTATGGAACAGGTGCAATTATGGCAGTTCCTGCTCACGACAAAAGAGACTGGGAATTTGCAAAAAAATTCAATCTTCCAATAATAGAAGTTTTAAAATCAAAAGTAAATGTTCAGGAAGAACCATGGCAGGAAGACGGCCTTCATGTAAATTCAGACTTTCTTGACGGTCTTAATAAAAAAGATGCAATAGAAAAAATGCTTTCATTCCTCGAAGAACACAAAATCGGAAGAAAAGCAATCAATTACAAACTGCGCGACTGGGTATTCAGCCGGCAACGCTATTGGGGAGAACCGATTCCTTTAATTCACTGCCCAAAATGCGGAACGGTGCCAGTTCCAGAAGAAGAACTTCCTTTAAAACTGCCAGAAGTAAAATCTTATCAGCCTACAGGAACAGGCGAATCTCCTCTTGCAGGAATTACAAATTGGGTAAACTGTAAATGCCCTAAATGTTCTTCAGATGCAAAACGAGAAACAAACACAATGCCTCAATGGGGAGGTTCATGCTGGTATTACCTTCGATACCTCGATCCGCAAAACGAAAAACTGTTCTGTTCCCCTGAAAAAGAAAAATACTGGATGCCTGTAGATTTATACATCGGAGGCGCAGAACATGCCGTTTTACACCTTCTTTATGCAAGGTTCTGGCACAAAGTCCTTTACGACATTGGAGTTGTTTCTACAAAAGAACCTTTTAAGCGCCTTGTAAATCAGGGAATGATTACTTCTTTTGCATTCCAAAGAGCAAACAAAACGCTTGTTCCTGTTGATGAAGTCGAACAAAAAGACGATGGACTTTGGTATGAAAAGAAAACCGGTGAAAAACTTGAACAGATTGTTGCAAAAATGTCAAAATCACTCAAAAATGTCGTAAATCCAGATGATGAAATCAAAGCATACGGCGCAGATTCAGTGAGGATGTACGAAATGTTTATGGGTCCTCTTACAATGAGTAAACCATGGGCAACACAAGGTATTACAGGAATTCACAGATTTCTTGAAAAAGTATGGAATCTTTCTGAAAAACCAATAGAAGATATCGACATCACGCAAAAACTTCAGGATGAAAAACTAATTTCCATCAGAAAACTCTATGCACAGACAATCAAAAAAGTTACCGATGATACTGCAACATTAAATTTTAATACTGCAATCAGCCAGATGATGATTTTTGTAAACGAACTTTCAAAACTCGAGAAAATTCCATTTTCAATCTGGAAAGATTTTGTCAAAGTTTTAAGTCCGTATGCGCCTCATCTTGGAGAAGAATTGTGGCACAATCTTGGAAACAAAGATACAATCGCTTACGAGAAATGGCCAGAAGTCGACGAAGAATTTGCAAAAGATGATGAAAAAACAATTGTCGTAATGGTAAACGGAAAACTCAGAGGAAAATTCCAGGCTTCCACTGGCACTCCTGATGAAAAATTAAAAGAAAAAGCCTTAGAAAATCAAGATGCAAAACGCTTCCTTGATGGAAAACAAATCGTAAAATGCGTTATCGTAAAAGATAAACTTGTAAATTTTGTAGTAAAATAAAGTTTTCCTGAAAACTTAAACAAAAACAAAAGGGACTGTCTAAAAGTATTATCATTCTGAATTAAATTTTATAATTTCAAAATGACTCTTCAGACAGCCCCTTTTTAACTTAAAGAGTTACAGCTTGTATCTATTCGGCTTTTCCTACAAGGCACATCCACTCTGCTTCTGCACAAAGAGTATCTCCAACAAATGCTTTTCCTGACTGTTTTATCATTTTTGGACTAGTTCTTAAATAAGTAATTTCCATTCTTACTTTATCACCTGGACGAACCTGATTTCTGAATTTTACTTTATCGAGTGTTGCAAAAAAGAAAAGACTGTCATCTGAAACTACTCCAGAATATCTTAAAGCCGCTCCTCCTGCCTGTGCCATTGTTTCACATAAAATTACACCCGGAACTACAGGATATTCAGGAAAATGTCCTTTAAAAAAGAATTCATTTTCTGTAAATGTATGCTCACAGACACAGCCTTTATCATCTGCACTGATGATTGCATCCACAAATAAAAACGGTTCTCTATGAGGTAAAAGCGATTTTATATCTGTTGTTAATGCCATATAATTTCCTCTTACATTAAGGAGGCAAAAACCTCCTTAAACTTATTTTACTTTTTTAAGAATGATTGCACCATTATGTCCACCAAATCCAAAAGTTGCAGACATTGCAGCATCGATATTACCTTCTACACCTTTATTTGGAACATAATCAAGATCACAACCACCTTCGATATCCTGTTCATCAAGATTAATTGTAGCCGGAAAGTAACTGTCAGTAATAGCCTTTACACAAACCATTGCTTCGATTGCACCTGTTGCTCCAAGACAGTGACCATGCATTGATTTTGTTGAAGAAATTTTTAATTTTTTTGCATTTTCTTCGCCAAAAGCAAGTTTTATCATTCTTGTTTCAGAAGGATCATTTATTTTTGTTGATGTTCCATGCGCATTGTAATACTGAATTTCAGAAGGATCCATTCCGGCATCTTTTAATGCTCTTGACATACATTTTGAACCGCAAATTCCATCTGGGTTTGGAGAAGTAAGATGATAACCGTCACATGAAGCTCCGTAACCTGCAACTTCTGCATAAATTTTTGCGCCACGAGCTTTTGCATGTTCATATTCTTCAAAAACTAAAACAGCAGACCCCTCACCCATTACAAAACCGTTTCTTTTTTTGTCAAAAGGACGACTTGCTTTTGTCGGATCTTCATCAAAACCTGTAGAAAGCGCATGCAATACTTCAAATGAAACAATTGCATAACCATTTATTGTTGATTCAGCACCGCCTGTAAGACAAACATCAAGACGACCTGAACGAACCATATCAAATGCAACCCCCATTGCGTCAGTTCCTGAAGAGCATGCAGTTGAAACAGCCTGAACAGGACCGTGTATTCCGAATGCCATTGCAACATTTCCACCTGCTTCGTTTGGAATAAGTTCTGGAATTGTCATTGGGGCAGTTTTTGTACATCCAGAATTAAAATAACCTTTTGCAGAAGCTTCAGTTACTTCAAATCCACCGATTCCTACTCCAAGAATAATTCCAGTTTCATCAAGGATTTCTGATTTTCCCATTAAACCAGAATCTTCAAGAGCCTGTTTAGAAGCGGCAACTGCATACTGAGTAAATCTAGCCATTTTTCTAGATTCTTTTGAATCCATATAATCACCTGGATTAAAGTTTTTTACTTCAGCTGCATAATGAACTTTATTAATTGATGCGT
>JAEDFA010000060.1 GCA_016293005.1 Treponema sp. | reverse complement strand
TGTCGTCAGAATTTCTGTATTCCGAGTTAAGGTCAATTTTTATAAAGTTGAATTTGTTCAGTTTAGATTCAAAATCCTCGTCCTGCCCAAACTTCAGCTTAGAAAAAATCTCCCTGGAATTGCAGCCTTTTGAATAGTATGAACTGATAATATCCGTTGCAATAGTCTTACCAAAGCGGCGTGGACGGCTTACACAAATGTACTTGTTCTGCTCATCTATAAACCGATTGAGAGTCTTTAAAATCATCGTCTTGTCCACAAAAATCGGCCGCTTAAGCGTTTCTTCAAAATTTGCGCTGTTCGGATTTAGATAAATTCCCATATTTTCCTCTGTATAAAAAGTATTTAAATATTAAATTAAAACGATATTCAGACTTAGAACAAACAACCTTTCTATATTATAACACATTTTCATCAATTTTTTTAAAATTCTTTTTCAATTTTAAAATCACCTGACGCTATCCTTTATCATATTCCAGTTAAAACAGCGTTTAAATTTTTCCCCTTGAAGTTCAACGTCCTGATTCCATGGGCGGTCAAAAACAAGCACTTTCAGATTTTCAAGATGTTCAAAAAATTTAAATGCCGCAGGAGAATCTTCAACAGCAAAATCAAAAGGCATTTTATAATAATTTTCAAGTTCCAAAGTGAATTTACTGCCTTTTATAAAATTACTGCGACCGTATTTATTAAGACAGAACAATTCCGTGCGTTCAAGGCCATGCTGATTAAGCCACTTTCTAGAAGCGTCAAAAGCACTTGAAGGACGACCTGTTATAATTTTTACATTATGACCTTCATTTATCCATTCATTTATAGTTTCTACAGCGCCCGGTGTTTCTTCATAAGACAAAAGTTCTTCAGGTTCATGCGCTTTAATCATCATATTTTCAAATTTTTCATCAGACAACGAAAAAGATTTTTGCAGATTAAAATATTTGATTTTTTCATAAGAAACATCCAAACCGTAAAGTTCCGCAACCAATCGAGAAAAATAGCGCGCTGTTTCACAAAGGCAATCATCAAAATCTACATAAATATTAAATTTTTTCATACAAATTTCCTATTTTATATTATAACAGATAACAAAATCTGAAAAAAGACAGAAAAATCTCTAAAAAATGATGCTATTACAGATTCCAATCAAAAAAAAAGTTTGATTTTAAAAAAAATTGATAAAAACTTCTAATTCAGAATAAAAATTGACGAACAACTTTTCAATTGTTATAATTTTTAATTATGAGTGGCAATAATTTAATAATTCCAGATTTTGATTCACAAACTGATGACAACCTTAAACTTTCACTTCAAAAGATTACAGAAGTACCAAACACAATTTTAATCACCCTAAACGGAAACATAAACACATACAATTCAAATTTTTTCCAAAACCAGATTTCAAAAATCGTCGATTCAGGCTTTATAAACCTCATCTTTTTATGCGAAGATTTAAGTTACATTTCATCCACAGGAATCGGTTCATTCACGACTTTTCTAAAACTTCTTCGAACAAAAGGCGGCGGAATCGTTCTTTTAAAAATCCAGCCTAAAGTTTACGAAGTTTTTCAGCTTTTAGGTTTTGCCCAATTTTTCTTCATCGAAAATTCTTTAGAACAGGCAATTTCAAATTTCAAAAAACACACACAAGAAGAACAGTCTGTTTTTCCAAAAATCTTTGCCTGCCCGACATGTTCAAAACATTTAAAAGCCGTAAAACCAGGTCGTTTCCGCTGTTCAGAATGCAAGTCAATTATCTCCATAAACGAAAAAGGATTTGTTTCTCTAGGATAAAAACTGTAAAAACAATCCTAAATTTTAAAGATAACCCCCAAATTCTGAACACATTTTTCACAACTATCAACAAGTTATCCACAATCCTTTCTGAATGTTTGTGAATAAAACCTAAATTCCTATAATATAAAGAAATAAGAAAAAACAAAGAAAACTCAATTATAATTCTTTATATTATAAGGAGTTACATTTTAAACTGTACAAAATTTCATACATTCTAAAATAAAATATATTGAAAAAAAACTAAATTTTTTATAAAAAACCTATTGACACAAAGTTATCCACAATTTATTCACATTTTTCTTAACATTATGCGCACTTTTTGTCCAGCTTAATCCTTTAATTTACAAAATAATAATCTATGTTATAATTAATAAAAGAATTTACACAATGACAAATGTTGTAAATCTGTAAAAATCAACACTGAAAAAAATCGACAATGACGAATTTTTCACTGTGAACTGAACAAAATGCTACAAAAAAGAGGTTTTTATGTCAAAATTTAAGATTGAAGCCGTCGCACAAAAAAATATTCCGCTTTTATTTGCAGAAAAAGTAAAACTCTGCCCGGAAACTTTTCTCCAGGCAGAAAAAGACAAATCTGGAAAGTTCCAATATTATTCATATAAAGATGTCTATGAAAAAGTTTTAAGCCTGTGCTGTGCCTTAAAATCAATCGGAGTAACAAGAAATCAGCATATTGCACTCATTTCCGACAACCGCAAAGAATGGCTTTGGACAGACCTTGCAATTTTATCACTCGGCTGCTGTGATGTTCCGCGCGGCTGCGATTCAATGGGAAACGAAATCCGCTTTATCTGTTCTTTTGCAGACTGTCAGTTCGGATTTTTTGAAAATGCCCGGCAAGTAGAAAAACTCACTGAAAAAATCGAAGAAGTTACAACTCTAAAAACCGTAATCGTTTTCGACAAACCATCCGATACTTCATCTCTTGAAAACCTTCCGTTTCAAGTAATATTTTTTGAAGACTTACTCCAAAAAGGAAAATCTATCTATAATGAAAATCCAGAAGAAAATAAAAATCAGATTCAAAACGAAATGTCTTTAACCGAAGAAGACAGTCTTGCAACGATGATTTTTACTTCCGGCACAACAGGAACTCCAAAAGGCGTAATGCTCACTCACAAAAATTATATTTCCCAGCTTGGATGCATTCACTCTTTTATTCCCGGAAAACGCGGACAATGGTGGCTTACAGTTCTTCCTGTCTGGCATGTTTTTGAAAGGTTCATTCAATATGTCGCAATTTTCCTCGAAGAAGGACTTGCATACTCAAAACCAATCGGGCAGATTATGCTTTCCGATATGGCAGTCATCAAACCGAACTGGATGTGCGGCGTTCCTCGCCTTTGGGAACAAGTTGCACGCGGAATTAAAAAACTTATGAACAAAAAAGGCGGAATCACTTTAAAACTGTTCAATTTCTTTGTAAAAGCTGGAACAATTTATGTTCATTCAAAAGAAAAAGTTTTAGGTCTCATCGTTCAATATGAAAAACGCTGTCGTTTTCTTGATTTCCTTCAGGGAATTTTACCGTTGATTTTCACCGCTCCTATAAAAGGGCTTGGTCATCTTTTAGTATTCAGTAAAATTCAAAAGAAATTCGGTGGAAATTTAAAAATTGCAATTTCAGGCGGCGGTTCACTTCAAAAAGAAACAGAAGATTTCTATCACGCAGTCGGTTTAAATCTTCTTGAAGGCTACGGACTTTCAGAAACGGCTCCGGTAATTTCGTTCAGGTATTACAAAACGCCACGCCCTGGTTGTGTCGGTGCAATTTTCCCTACATGGGAAGTAAAAATCGTCAAGGAAGAACACGGAACTATCATAAGTGATGAACCGCTTCCACCTGGAAAACAAGGTCTTATTCTGTGCCGCGGAAGCCAGCTTATGAAAGGCTACTATAAACGCCCGGATTTAACAGAAAAAGCAATCGACAAAGACGGCTGGTTTAATACAGGCGACTTAGGAATGTTAAGTTACAACAACGAAATAAAAATCACAGGCCGTGCAAAAGATACAATTGTTCTCTTAGGCGGTGAAAATATCGAACCGCTTGTAGTTGAATCTGCCCTTCTTGCAAGCGATTTTATCGAATCTTCAATGCTTTTAGGTCAGGACAAAAAATATATCGCCGCATTAATCGTTCCATCAAAAGACAATGTAGAAGAATTTGCGCAAAATAATAAAATCGACTATTCTGACTACAAAGAACTTATTACTAATCCAAAAATAACAGAACTTTTCCAGTCCGAAATTACAAGGCTCATAAGTGCCGAAAACGGTTTCAGAACTTGCGAAAAAATCTTCAAATTTGCACTCATTCCAGACAGTTTCAAAGTTGGAGACGAACTTTCTGCAAAACAGGAAATGATTCGTTATCGCATCGCAGAAAAATATTCTGCCATTATCGAAAACCTTTTCATCGACGAATAAAACAAATGCAGAAAATAATGCGTTAAATGCAGTAATTAAAGCCGGGGAAATCCCGGTTCTGCTTTGCGATTTCTTCAAGCGTAACAGAATCTACAAAATCATTTATAACTTTGTCAAAATCGTCCCAGAATTTTTCGTTTCCGATGTGCTTTAACGCAGCAGAATTTGTAACTGTTCTTGTTGAAAAATCGCCTTCCATTACGCGCATTATTTCTCCGACAGTATATTTATCAGCTGTTCGCGTCAATTTATAACCGCCATTGTTTCCGCGAAGACCTTCAACAAGACCTGCTTTGCTCAATTTAATTAAAATTTGTTCAAGATATTTTACCGAAAGGTTTAATCTATGTGATAAAATTTTTAACGGAATGTATTTTTCGCTTGCAGATTCAGCTAAATCTGCCATTATGAGAAGAGCGTATTGTCCGCGTGTGGTAATCTTTAACATAAAATTAGAAAATTCAAAATTAAAATTGCGAAAATCATATTTGATTTCCGCAATCATTTTTTACACAATACAAAAATTTTAGTTTGCAAACAAAGGAGTTGAAAGATATCTGTCTCCAGAATCCGGAAGAAGTGCAACAATCACTTTGCCTTTATTTTCTTCGCGTTCTGCAAGAATTTTTGCGGCTTTCAATGCTGCCCCGGAAGAAATTCCTACAAGAATTCCTTCGCTTACTGCAAAACTTTTTCCTTCCGCAAAAGCATCTTCATTGTCGATTGTAATGATTTCGTCGTAAATTTTTGTATTTAAAACATCAGGAACAAAACCTGCGCCAATTCCCTGAATTTTATGAGGACCTGGAGTTCCTTTTGTCAAAACAGGACTTGCAGAAGGTTCAACACCGACTATTTTTACATTTGGATTTTGTTCTTTTAAATATTCGCCGACACCAGTAATTGTTCCGCCTGTTCCGATTCCGGCTACAAAAATATCAACTTTTCCGTCTGTCTGCTTCCAGATTTCCGGACCTGTAGTTTTTTTATGAATTTCAGGATTTGCAGGATTTACAAACTGACCAAGAATTATTGAACCAGGAATTGATTTTTTTAATTCTTCTGCCTTTTCAATTGCTCCTTTCATTCCTTTTGCGCCTTCAGTCAAAACAAGTTCAGCACCATACGCTTTTAAAAGATTACGCCTTTCAATACTCATTGTTTCCGGTAAAGTTAAAATTGCATGATAACCTTTTGCAGCGGCAACAGCAGCAATTCCGATTCCTGTATTTCCAGAAGTTGGTTCGATAATTGTTGCGCCTTCTTTTAAAAGACCTTTTTTTTCTGCATCTTCAATCATCGCTTTTGCAATTCTGTCTTTTACACTTCCAGCAGGATTTAAATATTCAAGTTTTGCAAGAATTGTTGCATTTGAAATTCCAGATTTTTTTGAATAATTGTTAAGCTGTAAAATCGGTGTATTTCCGATAAGCTCTAAAGCGTTCTGTTTAATATCACTCATAATATCCCCCAAAAAAGTCAGAAAAATTTTAAAGTTGACTTTTACAAATTAAAGTTATTTCCTATTTAATAAGTAGGTTATAAATAAAATATATTATCATTTACCTACTTTGTCAATAGGATTTTCTTTCAGAAAAAGCAAATTTAAAACCTTTTTTTCATTTAGAATAATAGCGAAAACTGCGCAAGAGAATCTGCAATACTGATAAAAAAGTTTGATTTTTCGATTGTTCTGTCAGCGATTAAAGGAATTTCTTCAAGAATTATGCCGTTCACTGAATAAATAATTTTCCCAAATTCCGTGCCGGCTTCAACTTTTCCCGAAATGTATTTTGGAAATTCGACATCGGTTTTTATTTCAGAAAGAGGATCAGGACTTTCTTTTATCATATAAAATGGAACTAAAAGCGCTTTTGGTTTGTAGGCAGGCGTTAAAATTGAGCGCGTTCGCTTTGCTTTCACAAGAGGAATTGAATAATCGCGCAAAATATAAGGATTTTTATATTCGACAAAAGTTTTAAAAGCCCATTCCATTATTTCTTTTCCATCGGCTTTTCTTCCTTCCTGACCTTCAATAAGATTTTTTCCAGGACCTTTTAAAGTTACGCTTAAAAACCTCATGCCGTTTCTGATAACAGTTAACGCAAGATTGTAACCGCTTTCTTCGATGAAACCAGTTTTTAATCCGTCACAGCCTTCTAATTCAAGTAAAAGAGGATTTGTATTTTTCTGCGTAATCTGCATTGTAATATTCTGTGGAATTCCGTTTGAAAAATCCTGAGAACGCGCTTTATTTTTGTCTTCTGGCGCAAGATTGTGTTCTTTTGGATAAGAAAAGTCTAAAACTGAATGAAATTCTTTTATAAAATGCGGAAAACGCAAAATATATTCTGTGCACAAAACAGCCATTTCACGCGCGGTCGTCGTATTTTCTTCGCTATAACCGGAAGCCTCAACAAAATGCGTTTTTTCAAGTCCAAGATTTTTTACTTCAAAATTCATTCTATCAAGGAATTCTTCCATTCCACCTGAAATATATTCGGCAATCGCATAACTTGCATCGTTTCCAGAACAAACTGAAAGCCCTGTCAAAAGTTCACGGAGCGTTACAATCTGATTTTTTCCAAGAAACATAAGAGAAGAATGAGGCATCATATTGCATGCCCAGGAAGATTCAGAAAGAGGAACAATATCGTCAAGAGAAACTTTCCCGCTTTCAATTTCTTTTCCAACAACGAACATTACGGCAATTTTTGTAAGCGAAGCCGGAGGAATCACCTGATCAGCATTTTTTTCGTAGACGATATTTCCAGTATTCGTATTTACAAGAATTGCTGATTCTGCCTTTACATTAAGTTTTACATCAGTTGTATTATATGGAAGTTTTTTTAAAGTTTTGTATTGTTCCGGGTAAGAAGATTTTTTTATTGCCTCAAGAGTTTCTGCTTGATTTTGTGAAAGTGGTTCAAAAGAATTATTTTTTTTAATTTGAACGGCACGAATTGCAACTGTAAAAAGAAAAACTGCAAAAATTATCCCGACTGTAAAAACTGAAACTTTTACCTGAATGCTTTTATCTTTTAAGAATTTCATTTTTTCTTCCATTTATAAATTATAATTTTGCCGCTCTATTTTGAAGAATCATATCCGCGATTACAATATTTGCCATCGCTTCTACAACTGGAACGATTCTTGGACAGAGGCATACATCGTGGCGACCTTTAATCTGCAAATCGGTATTTTCGAATTTTCCATCGTTTAACGATACAGTCTGCTGATTTATAAAAATACTTGGAACAGGTTTTACTGCAATTCTGAATACAATCTGATTTCCATTTGAAATTCCGCCTAAAATTCCGCCTGCGTTGTTTGAAGAAAAAACAGGCTTTCCATTTTCACATCTCATTTTATCGTTATTGATGCTTCCGGTTAAATCTGCCACCGCAAACCCTTTCCCGAATTCTATTCCTTTAACGGCGCCAATACTGAGCATTGCTTTTGCAAGTTCTGCGTCGAGTTTGTCGAAAACCGGCTCTCCAAGTCCTTGAGGAACATTATCTATAACACATTCGATGATTCCGCCTGCGCTGTCACAATTTCTTCTGAGCCTGTCAATTTCTGCTTCCATTTTTAAAGCAGCTTCGTTATCAGGAGCGCGAAGTGAATTTTGTTCAATTTGTGATAAATCGATTTTTTCACACGAAATTCCTGCGGCTCTCAATGTGTATGCAGTTGTTTTTATTCCAAAATTTTCAAGAAATTGAGAAGCGACAGAACCCGAGGCAACTCTTGCAGCTGTTTCCCTTCCGCTTGAACGACCGCCTCCCCTGTAATCGCGAAAACCGTATTTTTGCTGATATGTAAAATCTGCGTGTCCAGGTCTGAAAGTTGTTGCAAGATTTCCGTAATCTTTTGACTTTTGATTCTGATTATAAATTACAATTGAAACAGGTGTGCCTTCTGCCTTTCCTTCAAAAACACCGGAAAGAATTTGAGCCGTATCAGGTTCGTTTCGAGATGTTACACTTGCTGATTTTATTCCGTTTACGCCCGCTCCAGGCCTTCTTCTATCAAGTGCACTCTGAATTTTTTCAAGAGAAATTTTTGTTCCCGCCGGAAGTCCATCAATTATTACGCCAAGCGCCTCACCATGGCTTTCCCCGAATGTTGTAACTTTAAATATTTTTCCAAAAGTATTTCCAGACATTTAAATTCCTTTATGTAAAAATTTAAAACTTCAATTTTAAGATGAATTTAGAATATCAAAAATCGCGTTATTGTGAAAGTTCCTTGCGACTGTGGATATTGAGTTTTTTGAAAATTTTTTTATTGTGAACAGCAACCGTTGAAGGCGAAATCTGAAGTTCTTTTGCAATTTCCTTGTCACTTTTTCCGAGCGCAATCTTTTCAGCGATTTTTATTTCTGTTTTTGTAAGATTTGCAGAATCAAAACGCGCTTTGAGTTCAGAAAAATCTTCTTTTAAAGCGCTTTCAGAATCTTTCTGGATTTTTTCGATTTTTTCAGGTTCTTCCGGGAAAATTTCGTTTCGAAGTGCAGCAGAATCCGAAAAATTTAAATTTACATCAGAGAAATTTTCAAGATTTTCGATTAAAAGTGAAAGTTTCTTCATAAATTTAATGATGAGATTTTTTCTGGAATCGAAAATAGAATTTATTTTGTAAAGAAGAATTCCCTGATTGTAAGGAACAGTCATAACATCGACCGCGCCTGATTTTAAAATCGATTTTATTTTGTAATCAGAAGAATCTGTGGAAAGAACAATCACGGGAATCGATTTAAAATCTGCACTCGCCTTTAATTTTTTTATAAAATTCACTGCAAAATCATTTCCGACTCGCTCAGAACAAATTATGAAATCAGGCTTTTTTAAATTTTCATTTTCAAAAACCTCAGAAAATGAATTAAAACTGAAAATTCTGTAATATGGCTTTAAAAAAGAATAAAGTTCAATTCGTTCATCGTGTTCACTATTGATTAAATAAATAATTTCGCTGAACAACGGCTTTTTAAATTCAAAATTTGCAGTATACGGAATTTCAACCGGAAAAAGACACTCTTCAGAATCGACTTGATTTAAAGAAATTTTTATGGAAAGCGTCAATCTGTTTTTAAAAGGAAGAACAGAAATAGAGCCCTGAAGAAAATCTACGAGAGTTTTTACTGAATATGGAATCATTCCCCATTTTTGAAGAATTTTTAACATTTCAGGATTTTTCAAATACTCTTTTTCTGAATCGATGAAATCCAGTGAAAAAACACTATCTATTTTTTCATAATTTATTTCTTCGCCTGAAAATTCGATTATCATCGACAAAATGTTAAACTGAAAATCAGTTTTAATTACAACCCGGGAATTTGAAATGTTTATCTTTCTGATTGATTCAAAAGTCAGTTTTATAAGAGCAAAAAGAGATTCTGAATACGCTTCAACAATTATATTTTCTTTGACAGAATTTTTAAATTCCGGGAAAGTGTTAATCATCGAAAGTTCGTTTATTTCCGGGATAATAATGTA
>JAEDFA010000008.1 GCA_016293005.1 Treponema sp. | reverse complement strand
AAGCTCAGTTCGGTGGTCAGCGTCTTGGAGAAATGGAAGTTTGGGCTCTTGAAGCGTACGGTGCTGCAAACTGTCTTCAGGAAATGATGACGATTAAATCTGATGATATGACTGGTCGTACAAAGATTTATTCATCAATCGTAAAAGGTGATCCGTCTTCTCCTGCCGGTGTTCCAGAAGCATTCAATGTTATGGTTCAGGAACTTCGTGGACTTGCACTTGATTTCACAATTTACGATGAAAAAGGCAAGCAGATTGCACTTACTGAACGGGATCAGGAATTGATTGACAAGGCTGCAGTGGGATTTGATAAACACAATCAATAAGTTCAATCCCTTCTGTAAAAAAACAGCGGGGTTTTATTCTTAAATGTTCCGGGAATTATAAACCGGAACTTGACTGGAGATAAAAATATGCGTGATATTCGCGATTTCGCAAGTTTAAAAATAAAATTAGCTTCTCCTCAGACTATTCACGACTGGTCTTACGGTGAAGTTAAGAAACCTGAAACAATAAACTACCGAACTCTTCGTCCAGAGCGCGATGGTCTTTTCGATGAGAAAATCTTCGGAACTACAAAAGAGTGGGAATGTTATTGTGGAAAATTTAAATCAATCCGCTACAAAGGTGTAATTTGTGACCGCTGTGGTGTTGAAGTAACTCATTTTAAAGTTCGCCGTGAAAGAACCGGACATATAGAACTTGCCGCTCCTGTAAGCCACATCTGGTATTACCGTTCAGTTCCAAGCCGAATGGGTCTTCTTCTTGATTTGCAGGTTGCACAGCTTCGTTCTGTTCTTTACTACGAAAAATACATCGTAATTGATCCGGGCGATACTGGTCTTAAAAAAATGGAACTTCTAACAGAAGATGAATATATCGAAAATCGTGAGCGCTATGGCGAAACTTTTACTGCTGAAATGGGCGCTGAAGCCATCAAGACTCTTCTTGAAAAACTCGATTTAAATGCACTTTCTGTTGAACTCCGTGACAAAATGAAAGAAAAAGGTGCAAAAACAGATAAGCGACTTCTCAAAAGAATTCAAATCGTAGAAGATTTCCTTTCTTCAGGAAACAAAGCGTCATGGATGATTCTCGATGTAATTCCTGTAATTCCGCCGGATTTAAGACCTATGGTTCAGCTTGATGGTGGACGGTTTGCAACTTCAGATTTAAACGACCTTTACCGCCGCGTAATAAATAGAAACAATCGTTTAAGAAGGCTTCAGGGTCTTTATGCTCCTGACATTATCATCAGAAACGAAAAACGAATGCTTCAGGAAGCTGTTGACGCTTTGTTCGACAACACAAAACGCAAAAAGCAGGTAAAAGGTGCTTCTAATCGTCCTTTAAAATCAATCAGCGATATGCTCAAAGGTAAACAGGGACGATTCAGACAGAATCTTTTGGGTAAGCGTGTTGACTATTCAGGTCGTTCTGTAATCGTTGTAGGACCGGAAATGAAACTCTGGCAGTGTGGTCTTCCAACAAAAATGGCTCTTGAACTTTTTAAACCGTTTATCATTAAAAAACTTATCGACAAGCAGATTGTAACTAACATTAAAAAAGCAAAACTTCTTGTAGAAAGAGAATCACCTGAAGTTTTTGCAATTCTTGATGAAGTTGTAAAAGAACATCCTGTAATGCTTAACCGTGCGCCTACACTCCACCGACTCGGAATTCAGGCTTTTGAACCTGTTTTAGTTGAAGGAAAAGCTTTAAAACTTCATCCTCTTGCATGTAAGGCTTTCAATGCTGACTTCGATGGTGACCAGATGGCAATTCATGTTCCGCTTACACAGGCTGCACAGATGGAATGCTGGACATTGATGCTTTCTGCAAGAAACCTTCTTGACCCTGCAAACGGAAAACCGATTGTTGCGCCTTCTCAGGACATGGTTCTTGGAATTTATTACATGACATCAATCAAAAAAGGTGCAAAGGGAACAGGAAAACGATTCTGTTCTGCTGATGAAGTTCGTCTTGCTGCAGAAAGTGGTGCAATCGAATGGAATGCTCTTATTAAAGTTCCGGCTCCAAAAAATTCTTTCAAACCTGGAGAATTTTCTGCTGGTGATGTAATTGAAACTTCAGCTGGACGACTTTCTTTTAACGAGTCTATGCCTGATGAAGTAAATTTCGTCAACGAACAGATGGGCGATAAACAGCTCAAGAAGATGATTGAATATGTATTCCACAATCAGGGGTCTTGGCTTACAATTCAGATGCTCGATGCAATCAAAGCCTGCGGTTATAAAAACGCAACATTCTACGGTGCAACTCTTTGTATGGACGATATTATTATTCCACCAGAAAAGAAAGAAATCGTAGAAAAAGCAAATGCAGAAGTTGAAAAATATATCCGCGAAAATGCAAATGGACACATTACAAGCGATGAACGCTATAACCGTGTAACAAGTATCTGGCAGCGTGCAAATGACCAGCTTTCAAAGATAATGATGGAACAGTTTAAATCAGATAAAGACGGTTTCAATACAATCTTTATGATGGCCGATTCTGGTGCGCGAGGTTCTCCAAAACAGATTTCTCAGCTGGCTGCAATGCGTGGTTTGATGGCTAAACCGAACGGTGATATCATCGAACTTCCAATTCGTTCAAACTTTAAAGAAGGGCTTTCCGTTATCGAATACTTTATTTCAACTAACGGTGCGCGAAAAGGTCTTTCAGATACAGCGTTAAAAACTGCCGATGCCGGTTACATGACACGACGACTTGTAGATGTTGCTCAGGATGTTGTAATCAATATTGATGACTGCGGAACAATTAACGGTATCGATTATTCTGCAATTAAAAATGGTGATGAAATTGCAGTTCACCTTGCAGACCGAATCGTTGGTCATTACACAATCGAAGATGTTTTCCATCCTATTACTGGTGAAATCATCTGTCCTGTAAACGAATATATTACTCCTGATCTTGCAGCAAAAATCGAAGCAAGTGGTGTAGAAAAAGTAAAACTTAGAACTGTATTGACTTGTGAAGCTCAGCATGGTCTTTGTGTAAAATGTTACGGTCAGAATCTTGCGCGAAATAAAATCGTTGAAATTGGTGAAGCAGTAGGAATTATTGCCGCTCAGTCAATTGGTCAGCCTGGTACACAGCTTACACTTCGAACATTCCACTCAGGTGGTACGGCTGATAAGTCAACAGAAGATGATAAAGTAATTCTCAAATACGACGCAATTATCAGCGATATCGAAGGAACTCATGTTGTAATGAACGACGGAAGCTGGCTGTTTACTCGTAAAGGTTCAATGAAAATCATCAGAATTCTTGACAGCGTAGAAATTAAAGATTCAGATGAACTTCTTGTTTCAGATAATGTAAGTGTTCTCAAAGACAGTCCGATTATTAAGCGTGGTTCTAAAGAAGTTACCGCACCTGTTTCAGGTATTGTAAAAATTAAAGATGGAGTTCTCTATCTTACAAACAAACCAATCGAAGATAAGATTGCAAACGGTTCTACAATCAGCATTCAGTCTGGTTCAGTTGTAAAAAAAGGTGAACCAATTGGAACAATTAACCTTTATAACGACCCGATTATCGCTGAAAACGACGGTTATGTAAGTTACGATGACATTATTGCAGGTTCTACTCTTGCAGAAAGCATCGACGGAAAAACTGGAATGGTTACACGCTATATTTCAGACCTCCACCTTGATGTTAAGCAGCCTCGAATCATCATCCGCGATGAAGCTGGAAATCCTCTTGGAAGTCCTTATTACCTTCCTGCAGGCGCTATCATTAAAGTTGATGACAAGCAGCAGATTAAAGCTGGAGTTACTCTTGCAGAAATTCCAAAAGCCGCTGCAAAAACAAACGATATTACCGGTGGTATTCCGCGTGTTACAGAATTGTTTGAAGCACGAAAACCAAAAAATCCGGCAGTTCTCGCACGAATTTCAGGTAATGTAAAATTTAAAGGAATTACAAAAGCGAAACGCGTTATCGTTGTTACAGATGATTTTGGAAAAGAATACGAACATTTGATTCCGACAAATAAACACATGATTGTCCGTGATGGCGACCGTGTAAAAGCCGGTGAACAGTTGTGCGATGGTTCTCCAAATCCTAGCGACATCCTTGAAATTCTTGGTGAAAATGCGCTTCAGAATTATCTTATGGACGAAATTCTTGCCGTTTACCGAACTCAGAGCGTAGATATCAATGATAAGCATATCGGAATTATCATCCGCCAGATGCTTAGAAAAATTGAAATCGTTGCTGTCGGTGATACAAGGTTTATTTTCGGGCAGCAGGTTGATAAATATAAATTCCATGCTGAAAATAAACGGATTATCCAGGAAGGCGGACAACCTGCAATTGGTCGACCGATGTTCCTTGGAATTACAAAAGCGGCTCTCAATGTTGATTCATTCATTTCAGCTGCTTCGTTCCAGGAAACTACAAAAGTTCTCACTAATGCTGCAATTTCAGGTCAGACAGACGGACTTTACGGTATTAAAGAAAATGTTGCAATCGGTCATATGATTCCGGCAGGAACAGGTATCAGAAATTATAAAAATGTAAAACTTTATGATTCTTCTGATGTTGACCTCGATGCAAAAATGGAAGAAATCCTTGCACAGCGTGCTCTTGAAAAAGAAATGGAAAATCGCGCTGAAGAACCGGTTTTTGAACCAGAAGATCAGGATTAATCCTTAAAAATTTAAAAAAAGGCTGCCTTACGGTGAAATGCACTTCCTAAAGTTGGATAAATAAAGTTCAATTTTAGGAGATGCACTTCATCAGGCGGCCTTTTTTGTTTTGACTTTTTTACCGCATTTTAATCTGTTTTCAAACTCCTTTCTTTTGTGTATAATTCTTAATAGAAAAAATTCGGAGGAAAAATGTTAAATTATATTGTCAATTTTATAAAATCATTAAATTCAAATTCAAAACCGAGTCAGATTGCAAATTCGTTCTGTATCGGAATGATTTTAGGTTTTATGCCGAAAAATAATGTTTTATGGTATTTGCTGTTTATATTTTTTGCGTTCGTGCGGATTAATAAAGCCGGATATTACATTATGCTTGCAATCGTTTCTCTTTTTGCATTTCTCCTTGATCCACTTTTCGATATGATTGGTTATTGGTTTTTAAATCTTGAATTTTTAAGACCGGTTTTTGCTTTTCTTTTGGATGTTCCGTTTGTAGGTTTTACAAAATTTAATAATACAGTCGTTATGGGCTCGTTTTTGTTCTCAATTTTGATTTATATTCCGCTTTATGTGTTGTTTTTCTTCGGTGTAAAATTGTGGCGTAAGACAATTGCTCCAAAATTCAATGATTCAAAAATTCTGAAAGCGCTTTATAAAATTCCGGTAGTTGGAAAACTGACTCAAAAAATTTCTCAGGTGATGTAAAATGAAGAAAGACGAAATAAAATCAGAAAATCAGCTTAAAGAAGAAAAAGTAAAAAAATCTAAAAAAGAAGAAAAAACTGTTCCTGTAAAGAAACTTCCAAAAATTTTCAGAAAAAGTTATCTTCCGCAAAAATTTGAAAAGAAAATTATTAATAAACTTTATATTGATGCCGACAAAAACCTTTTAAAATCAATTTTTAAAGAAGACACCAACAAAAAAGGTCAGAAAATCGTTAAAGTTTCGTGCGATTCAAAAATTTTAAAAAAGGATTTAGCCCGATTTAAACAGATTGCAAAAGATTTAAAAAATCAGAAAGCAGGAATAAAATTCGTTCCGCTTCTCGCTTCTGTTTCGCTTTGTGCGGCAATTGTAATCGGTGTTTTGCTTTTTAAAAATCTCGTCGTAAAAAAAGTTCTTGTTTCAAGTATGCAGGGAATTTTTAATGCAAAATGCGATATTGAAGATGTAGATTTTCAGATTTTTGGCGCTTCTCTTGTAATTCAGGATATTCAGCAGGCAAATAAAGATAAACCCATGACAAATCTTTTTCAAATCGGAAAAGTTTCTATGGATTACAATCTGACAGAACTTCTGCGTGGAAAATTTGTTGTCGAGGAAATTGCAGTTACTGATGTTGCGCTCGATACCGAACGAAAAACTTCTGGGGAACTTTTAAAAAAGACTGAGTCAAAAGAAGTAAAAGCAGAAAAAGAACAGACTTCAAACAAGATGAATGAGTTGATGGATTCTGCTGCAAACGAACTTAAAGCAATGTTTGAAAATTACAATCCGGAAAAACTTCTTGAGAATTTTCAGTCGGAATTAAAATCTCCTGAAACTGCAAAGCAAATCGCAGAAGATGTAAAAACAAAAGTTGAAAAATGGTCTAAAAAACCAGAAGAAATGAAAAAACAGATTACAGATTTTTCTGCATCCGTTGATTCTCTTTCGAAAAAGATAAATTCAGCTTCAGACGCTCAGCGTCTTGCACTTATAAAAGAAGGACTTGCGCTTCTGGAGGATGGAAACTCACTTCTAAAGTCTTTCGATACAGTTGCTAAAGACATAAAAACTGATTCAGAAGATGTTAAATCGTACAGCACAAAACTTAGTTCGGCTGTAAAAGAAGATACAAATTTTGTGAATTCAAAAGTAAACGAATTAAAAGCGACTTTTTCGCCTTCCGGTCTTCAGAATATTATGAACGGCGCGGTTGAAAGTCTTCTTTACAAATATTGCGGGGAATTTTATCCGTATATCAGCAAAATTCTGGATTACGCTTTGAGCGCTGCAAAAAATTCTTCTTCACAGGCAAAAGAAACTGATTCTTCTTCAAAAACTGAATCAAAAAAAGTTGCAAAAAAATCTGACGGAATTAAAAGAGCAGATGGACGGTATGTTTATTTCAAAAATGATACTGTTCCAAAATTTCTTGTACAAAAACTTGAAGCATCTGGAAAAGAATATCAGGGCGAAGGCGAACTTTTTCATGGATATGCAACGGATATAAGCAGTAATATGGATCAATGGGGAAAGCCTGCGGTTGTTGAGGCGGATTTTAAAATCGGTTCAAATGCGAATAAGGCAAATCTCACTCTTGATGCCCGTTCTTCTTCGAATGCACCGTTGCTTCTTGCAAATTATTCTGGAAACGGTTACCCGATTAATTTTAACGCTCAGGTTTTTGATTTAACTTCAAATGCCGATATTTCTGCAAAAATGACAGCTGACGCAGACGGAACATGGTCTTTAGGCGGAAATCTTGATATGAAAGTTTCTAAAATGGCTGGAATGGATTTTGAACCTGCTCAGATTAATGCGATTTATAAAAATGCGCTCAGTAAAGTTTCTTCTTTGAGTGTAAATTTTACGGTCGGTTACAATTCTTCGGGGATGTTTGTAAAAATTGAAAATCCAGAAAAAATTGCTTCACAACTTGTAACTCCTTTAGTAAAGGCCCTGGAAGACGAACTTTCGGTAATTGCAAAAAATGCTTCGCAAAAGCTGACAGTCCTTATTTCAGAAAAAACAGGCATCGCTTCAGAGCAGATAAACAGTTTCAATCTTCTTGAAAAAGATATTTCAAGTTATCAGAATCAATTAAAGTCAAAACAGGCTGAATTTACATCGCTTCTTAATAAAAAAGAAATCTCGTCGTCTGCCACTTCTTCTATCATTGAAAAAGCAACAGGTTCAAGCGATGCGGCGTCAAAGATTTCTAATGCACTTAATAAATTGAAAAGATAAAGGTATCTCAAAATTTTAATTTTTTGAAATGCTTTAAAATATTGATAATAAAAACTCTGCCAAAAATAGCGTCAGAGTTTTTATTTCTAAGTTCGCGTTGCGAACTTCTTATTAAATGCCGCTTTTTATAGGAGATAATTATGGCTGATGAAAAAGAAAATCAGAGTATTGAAGAAAGAGTTTTGGAAGCAATAGATATGTTTCGTCCGCAGTTACAGGCTGACGGCGGTGATATGGAATATGTCGGCATTGACGAACAGAATCGTGTTCATTTAAAACTTGTAGGTGCGTGCGGAAGTTGTCCTATGGCTGTTATGACGCTGAAAATGGGTGTTGAACGCTATATAAAAGATGCTGTTCCAGAAATTACGGAAGTCGTTCAGGATGGTGCGCCGGAAGGGTTAGACGATGAAAGTTTATACGGAGGATTTTAATGAAAATTTCTGAAGACTTAGTTGTAAAACTGAATTATACGCTTTTTGATTCTGAAGGAACGCAACTCGACACTTCAATCGGGAAATCTGCATTTGAATATGTTCACGGACACAAAATGATAATTCCCGGACTTGAAAAAGCTTTAGAAGGCAGGGAAACTGGTGAAAAATTCCGGGTAGAAATTCCGTCTGTGGACGCTTATGGAAGTTATGATGACAGACTTTTAATCGAAGTTGAAAAATCTCAGTTTGATACAGATGTTCCAATCGAAGTAGGAATGGCATTTCAGGCATCTTCTCCAAACGGCGGAGCGATGATTGTTCATGTTGTAAAAGTTACTGAAAATACAATTACAGTCGATGGAAATCACGAACTTGCCGGAAAAGATTTAGTTTTCGATGTCGAAATTCTTGAGGTTCGGGAAGCGACAGAAGAAGAATTAAACTTTTCTTCAGGATGTTCAGGCTGCGGTGGAAATTGTTCTGGTTGTGGTGATGATTGTTCCGGTTCATGTGAAGGCGGCTGTTCAAATGGTTGCAAGTAATTTTTTAATCAATGAAATAAATAAAAAATTCGGTGCAGTTATGCGTGCAAGGGAATGTTATCTTTACACAAAAAAAGGTCAGCGGCTTTTAGATTTGTGGCAGCTCGGCGGAAGGGCGATTTTAGGCTGGGGAAATTCAAAACCACAGACGATTTTTAAAAATGTTTTAAATCGAGGAATTTCAGGATTCTTTCACACGGAATTTGACGAATCTGTTCAAAAATCTGTTTCATCTTTGCTTGAAAGTCCAAGAATCTGCCTTTTTTACAATTCAAAAACAGAAGCGCTCAAAACGGCACTTACATTTTCCTGCGAAGATACAAATTTTTATAGACCGTGGAATTCTGTTCAGTTTGAATGGAAAGACAAAGATTGCGTAATTCTTGAACCTTTTTTTGCATGGGCACAAAATATTTTTATAGTTGCCGTAAAACCTGAACTTTTTGAAATCGCTTTAGCCTGCCAAAAACAGTTTTCTCAAGGAATTTTTCTACCGGCTCCTCTTTCGGCTGCTGTTTCGAGGGCATTTTACGATTTAAAAAAGGAATTACCAAATCGTTCTGAAAAAGACTGGTTTATCTATGATAAAATTCTTGTAAAATACTGGACAAGAAAAGGTCCATATCTTTTCCCGAAAGTTCCACAAGAAAAATATTTTGATTTTGCGCTTCAGCTTCTTGACTGCAATATCGTTGTAAGTCCTGATTTTTTTACGCCGTCTATTGTTCCGTTTCATGCCGATATCGGAAATTTTACAAAATTAAAAAATTTAAATTTTGAATTCTGATTTTTTAATAATATAAGTTATTTTAGGGAAAAATTATGAAGACGCCTGACGAATTTTGGAATGAATTTATCGAAAAAACTGGACGCGACAATGAAGATAAATGTTCGGGGGATTTAACTTTTGAATCTCAGGGCTTTCAAAACGATTCAAAAGTTACTCTGATTCTTTCCGGAAAAAAAACGGCGTTCTTTTCAGCGCTTTCTTCGTTTTTAATCGATTCTGAACCGCTTCCGCTTTCTGGGGAACTTTATATGGTTTTCGATAGAAGCAATAATCCTGTGTGCATAATCGAAATTGATTCAGTTGAAATTGTTCCGTTTTGTGAGGTCACCTGGGAAATGGCTCAAAAAGAGGGCGAAGATTCTTCTTTGAATGAATGGAAAGAAAAACAAAAAGAAAATCTTGAAGATGAGGGAAATATTTTAGGTTTTTCTTTTTCAGAAGATTTAAAACTTGTCTACCAGACTTTCCGCGTCGTTTATACAAATTTTTAAGGCAAAATTGCATCGATTAAAATTCATTTTTGCTTATTCTAAAAGTTTTTTTAAGGTTGGAAAAATATTCAGCCGGTTTTCGATGGAATTTTTTGATTCTGACTTTTGAATTATTGGCGTTTTTTCATTTTTTTTCACAGCGCGAATAAGAATATTTTTTGGAGTCGTAGAATCGTCTGTAAATTCTAAAACCTGAACTTGATAGCCTGAGTTTTCAAGGTATTTTGCACGCAAGGCATCTGTTAAAAGTGCAGAAAATTTTTCTTTTATGAGCCCGAATTTTAATAATTCACTGAATTCTTCTGGAATGAGTGAAGATTTTTTCCATTCTTTTAAATTTTCATCGAGCTGGGAATTTATTTCGTGCTGGCAGCATGGAACGCTTAAAATTGCCTTTGCATTTTTTTTAATCGCGTAATCGAGTGCAAAATCTGTTGCTGTGTCGCAGGCGTGAAGTGTTATAACTAAATCTGGGGCTTCGCTTTGGTTGTAATCTGAAATGTTGCCGTACGAAAATTTTAAGCCGTCGCAGTTTAGAATTCTGGCTGTTTTGTTGCAGAATTCGATGACATCTTTTTTAAGTCGAGGCCTGTTATTTCGACATTGATTTTTTTTATCTGCGTAAAATAATAGTGAACGGCAAATGTGAGGTAACTTTTTCCGCACCCGAAATCACAGATTTTTAAAGAGCGTGTTTGTTTTTTATCTGTGAAAAGGCTTTTTTCAAGAGATGGAAAAATATCATCGATGAATTCTAAAAATCTGTTTATCTGCCGGAATTTGTCGTAGCGTGAAGAAATTATTTTGCCAGAATCTGTCATAACTCCAAGATGAACTAAAAACGGAACAGGAGTTCCTTCCATGATGAGGTAATTTTTTGTTTTCTGACCGTTTTTAAGAAGTTTTGATTTTTCACAATTCATTATGTTTTTTAATGCGGAATTTTTATTGTTTGAAGATAAAATTGAAGATTCTGTTTGATTTTGCAAAAGCGTTTTTTCAAGGCGCGTGATTTTTCCTTTTTTGTTTGAAAGAATCGTGATTTCTTTTGATTCGGTTTTTATAAGGCAATTTTTAAAAGTGATTCCTGCATTTTCTTCAATAAATATATCGAGTTCTTCTGAAGAAAAATGAGCGTGGAAAGTCTGTTTTTCTGTAAAAAATTCTATTGAATATTCTTTTGAACTTTGCGACGAATTTAATTTTGCTTTAGCCCTTAGATATTTTTTTGAAAATTTTTCTTCACAGAGTTTTGTCGGTTTTGAAAAACTTGCTGAAATAATCATAGAAATTCCTTTTGCTTTTCATGCATTGTTTTGAACTGTTCTAGTGTTTTCAGGCGATTTTAAATGGAATATTTTATAATGCTAAAAGCCATGCTAACACTTTTTTCAAGTATATACTTAAAAATTAAAAAATGATATACTCGTTTTTATGGGAAAAGTTTTTGTATTTGTAAACCAGAAAGGCGGAGTCGGGAAAACTACTTCATGTATAAATATCGGTGCCTATATTGCAATGGCCGGTAAAAAAGTTCTTCTCGTAGATTTTGACTCTCAGGGGAATATGTCAAGCGGAACAGGCGTTTCAAAAGATAAACCAACCGTTTATGAACTTATTTCAGGACAAATTTCTGCTTCAGAATGTATAAAAAATTCCTGCGTTGACGGTCTTGATATTATAAGTGCTTCTATAGATCTTTCCGGTGCGGCAATAGAATTAGTCGAGCAAGAAAACCGGGAATTCTTTTTAAAAAATGCGTTAAATCCGCTCCGTTCGGTGTACGATTATATTTTCATCGATTGTCCGCCGTCGCTGGGGCTTTTGACTTTAAATGGTCTTGCTGCCGCTGATTGCGTTTTAGTTCCTATGCAGTGCGAATATTTTGCTCTTGAAGGAATAACGCTTCTTCTTCAGGCCGTAAAAAAAGTTCAAAAAAGCATAAATCCAAATCTTGTAATTGGCGGAATTTTCTTCACAATGTACGATTCAAGAACACGCCTTGCCCAGGATGTTGTAATGCAGGTAAAATCTTATTTCAAAGATGCTGTTTTTAATACAATTATTCCACGAAATGTCCGGCTTTCAGAAGCGCCTTCACGGGGAATGCCAATTTGTAAATATGACCCTAACTGCACTGGTGCAAAAAGTTATAAATTACTTGCAGACGAGGTGATGAAGCGTGGCTAAAATTGGCGGTTTAGGTCGAGGCCTTGATGCCTTGATGGGTGAAAGTTCTGGTGAATCAGGCGGATTTTTAGAAAAAAAAGGAAAACTCCCTAAAGGAATTGAATCCGATAAAGACGGAACTCTCTGGGTAAATCCTAATCTTTTAATTCCAAATCCAAAACAACCTCGTAAAGAATTTGACCAAAAGGCTTTAGAAGAACTTTCTGAATCTATAAAAGAAAACGGAATTGTCGAACCTATTATTATTGAGCCGGCTGAAGACGGAAAATTCTACATAATCGCCGGTGAACGCCGTACAAGAGCGGCAAAAATGGCAGAACTTTCAAAAGTTCCTGTTCAAATCAGAAAATACGATGACCAGCAGAAACTTCTTATCGCCATAATAGAAAATGTTCAGCGTGAAGATTTAAATCCTATAGAAGAAGCTCTCGCTTATTCAAATTTAATGGAAATGGGCGAACTCACACAAGAAGCCGTTGCTTTAAAAGTCGGAAAAAAGCGTTCAACAATTACAAATGCGCTTCGCCTTCTAAAACTTCCAGAAGACATTCAGCGTTCTTTAAAAGACGGTCAGATTTCAGCCGGTCATGCGCGTGCAATTCTTTCTGTGTCAAATCCAGCAGATCAGAGAATTCTTTTTGGAAAAATAATCGGAAATTCTTTGAGCGTTCATGATGCTGAAGATGCTGCAAAAATCTTGAACAATGGCGGAAGGGCAGCGTCAAAATCTCCTAAAAAAAATGTAAAGAAAGACCCTGATATTTCAGAGATTGAGCAGAAGTTTATCGAAATTTTTGGAACAAAAGTTGTACTTAAGGGCAATCTTGAAAAAGGCTCTATTCAGATAAGTTATTTCACAAAACAGGATTTAGACCGTTTGTACAATATTATTGTTTCTGAATGAAATTTTTAAAAATGACAGGTGCATTTAAAATGAATGAAAAATCAATTTTTGGAAGAATAATTCCTTTTTTAGCTGGAATCGCAGTTCTGCTTGTTCTTTTTCCGTATTCAAAAAAATTAAATTTAGATGCCGAAGTTTTTAAATTCTTGTGGATTTTAGTTATAGAGATATATCTGTTAGTCTTTATTCCAATTTTTATAACAGCGTTTATTCCAAAGGATTTGCGTAAAGAACGCTTCCTTGGAATTATTCTGTTTACAAGCGAACTGATTTTAGTTTCTGCAAGCGTCATCGTAATTCTTTTAAGAATTTTTAACACGCTGGACGAAAGAATTCTTTACGGAATCGAATCGTTTTTGATTTTTATTTATATCGTAAATGTTTGTTTCATTTTTCTTTCAACAAAACACAGCCAGAAGCCAAAAAATATTTCAGTCAAAACTGACAGTTTAAGCTGGATAAATAATGCTCAGGCTCAACTTGAAAATCTTGTAAAAAAAACAGAACAACTTGATTCATCTTATTCAGAAATAAAAGATAAAATTTTAAAATGCTACAATGATACCGTAAATCTTACACCAGTGAACAACGCGACGGCTTTAAAATTTGAACACCAGATTCTTGATTCCGTGATAGATTTAATTTCAGCAATCGATCAGATTATGGCGGGAAATCAGGTAAATCTAAAGTCAAAAACTCAAACTCTTGAAAACCATATCCGCCAGAGACAAAATCTTACACTTTACTGATTTTATACATCGGTTCTTCATTTGGAGTGAATTCCAGAATGTGTTTTTCACACGGAAGAACTTCTGAAAATTCGTGCGTAACATGAAGAAGCGTTGTAGTTCCGCTTTTTGCAATAAGTTCCAAAAGACATAAAATCTTTTCCCGGAATGAATCGTCAAGTCCATGACAAGGTTCATCTAAAATAAGAATTTCCGGGGATTTTACAACTGCCCGCAAAATTAAAATTGCGCGTTGTTCGCCGTAACTGAGCGAAGAAAAAAGTTCATTTTCCCTTCCTTCAAATCTGCCTAATTTTAGCCATTTTTTTGCAGAGGCAAGTTCGACATCACTTATCTTTTCGTAAAGTCCGATTGAATCGTGGAAACCGCTTATGATTACTTCTTTTAAACTGACATTTTTGAGCATTCTGTATTCAACATGAAGCCGATAAGAAACAATTCCGAGTTTGTGTTTGATGTCCCAGATTGTTTCGCCTGTTCCTCGTCTTGAGCCGAAAATTTTAATGTCGTTTGAGAAAACTTGAGGGTTATCACCGGTAATCAGTTCAAGAAATGTGGTTTTTCCAGAACCGTTTGGACCGCGGATTAGCCAGTGCTCGCCGGAATAGAGAGTCCAGTTGAAATTTTTTAAAACAAGTTTTTCATCCCAGCCGACATTTACATTTTTCATTTCGACTAACGGTGTTTTTTGAATTTTTTGTGCATCATAAGATTTTTCGTTTTGCGCCTGATTTGAAATGCAGAAAGTTTCTTGTTTTATGCTTGAAAGTTCCTGTTTAAAAGATTCGGTTTCTTTCTGGCTTGATTCAATTTTTTGAGCTTTTTCTGATTCAAGTTTTTTCTCGTATTCATCTTTTGTTCCTGAAAACGAAATTTTTTTATTTGAAAATTCAAGAACATTTGTAATTGCAGAAGGAATTTCATAATATCGTTCCATGCAGAGAATTATGTAAGGAAAACCGGAGTCATCAAAATTTTCTGAAAGTTGTTTTGAAGTGATTGTGTTGAAAAATTCCAAAAGAATTTTGCGGCTTTCAACATCGAGCCCTGCAAACGGGTCTGAAAGAATCAAAAGTTTCTTCCCGGAAATTAAAGCGCGCGCAAGAAGTGTTCGCCTGATTTCGCCGGTGGACATATATTTTATTCCCCGGTCAAGAATTTTTTCTACGCCGCAGAGTTTTACCGCTGGAAACGCTTCGATTTTTTTTGCGATTTCAGGAATTTGTGAGCCTTTTTTGATTGGACCTGTAATTCCTTCCGCGATAAAAATTCTGCCTGTTCTTCCAATGTCAACGCCGCCTTCGATATATTCGCTTTCATCGAGTTTTCGTTCTTCTTCGATTAAAAGCGCTGCTCTTTCCAGAGAAACGACTTCGCACGAATTTTCAAAAATGTTTGAATAATTTGAAAAATTTCCTGTACCGATTTTTTCTTCAGGTAGAAATTCGAATTTTCCTGACAGTGCATTTACAAAATCTGCTTTTCCGCCACCGTTTGGACCGATTAAAAGCCATGCCTGTTTTTTTTGCATTTTCCAGGAGATGTTTTCAAGCAGAACCGATTTTTTATTTTTGATTGAACAGCAATTTATATTTATAAGATTTGAATTTGAAACTTCCATAAAAAAAATATATCACAATCTAAACATTTTAACAATTTTCTTCTATAATATTTTTATGCAGAAAAAAATTGACATCACGATTTTGTGCAAAGTCGTTGATAATTTCGGAGACATCGGCGTTGTCCTGCGTCTTTCAAAAGCGCTTCTCGAAGTTCAAAAGCAAAATTCCGCAATTTTTCCAGAAATTAACATCCGAATCGTAAGCGACAATTTAAAAAGTTTTTCACTCCTTGAGCCAAAAATAAACGAAAATCTTGATGTTCAGAGCGTTTTGGGATTTCAGGTTTTTAACTGGGAAAACGACGCAAATCTTGAGTATTTTCAAAAAAATCCCCCCGAAGTAATCCTTGAATGTTTTCAGTGTGGCCGGCCTTCCTGGCTTGAAACGCTTCTATTTGATATAAAAGTTCAGAATATCGTTCAAATTGTAATGATTGACTACCTTTCTGCAGAGGATTATGCCGAAACATTTCACCTGCTTCAAAGTCTTACGCGGAGCGCCCGGGTGAAAAAAATAAATTTTATGCCGGGCTTTACACAAAAAACTGGTGGACTTATTTTTTATAATCATGAAATCGATTTTCTTGAAGGGGTAAGTCTCCCCCTCGCTCCAGAGTTGCCTCTTACGCTACCCCCTCTTCCGGGGCAAAGCCCCAGACCCCAAAGAGATTTTTCAAAATTCCAAACGATTTTTTTCAGTTACCCGCACGATTTTTCTTCAATAATAAAAGCATTCATAAAATTCAATAAAAAAATCGGCGGAAATTTTTTGGTGAATCTTGCTCAAGGTGCAGGTTTTCTTCCGTTTCAGAATGAATACAAAAAATTCTCTTCTTCAAAAGATATTTTTGATTTAAAAACGCTTGATTTTCTTCCGCAGGAAAAATGGGACGAATTATTAAAACAGATGCCGCTTCTTTTTATCCGCGGAGAAGATTCTCTTGCAAGAGCGTGTCTTTACGGACGGCCTTTCGTGTGGCATGCATATATTCAGGAGGAAAATTATCAGATTGTAAAAGTGAAGGCGCTTTTAGAAAAGTTAAGGCCTTTTTTCCCGGAAGAACATTTTTCCAAAATCGAAAAACTTTATCTTGTTTATAATGGCTCTGACGGAAATCTTTGCGAGGCAATTTTTGATTTTCTTTCGGATTATGAAAATCTTACGGAAGGTTTTTTTAATTTTAGTCGTTCACTCAAAAAAAACGGAAACCTTGCTTTTCATCTGATGACTTTTATTTCAAAAAACTATATAATTTAAAAACAGTATTCTTTAAACTTTTTTGAGGTTATGTTTTATGTTAATGACATCACAGTTAAAAGTCGGAACAGCATTCATGTATGAAGGCTCTCCGCTTATCGTTCAGAAAATGTTGGGACAGCGTTCTGGTCGTGCCGGAATGGTTACAAATCTCCGCGTTCAGAATCTTGTAACAAAATCAACAATGGATCTTGGAATTGATGCCGGTGAAAAATTTGACGAAGTTGATCTTGAAGCTCATGTTACAAAACTTTCTTACATTGACGGTGATACTTATGTGTTTATGGATCAGGAAACTTACGAACAGTTTGAACTTCCAAAAGAAAATCTCGGTGACTACGCAGGTTATATTACTCCAGAAGACGATCTTGAAATCAAACTTACATTCTACGAAGGAAAACCAGTAGGAATCGATCTTCCAGTTCAGGTTGTAAGAACAGTAACTTACACAGAACCTGGCGTAAAAGGCGATACTTCAGGAAAATCTTTAAAACCTGCAACAATCGACACTGGAATCGAAGTTCGTGTTCCGCTTTTCATCAACGATGGCGAAAAAATCATCATTGACACACGCGATGGTTCTTTCGTTGAAAGAGCAAAATAATATTTAAAATCAAAATTAATTTGCTTAAAAAAGTCCTGGATTTATTTAATTCGGGACTTTTTTATTTAGATTACTTCTTCTAAAATTTTTACGATTTTTGAGATGTCTTCTTTTTTTATTCCGCTGTAATTTACGACAAAAACACTGTTTTTTTCTGACGGGGCATCGTTGTAGTAATAATCTTTTAAAAGTGGAATGTTTACGCCTTTTTCTTTTAGTTCATTCGAAATTTTTTCAACATTTTTTTGGGAATCAATCTGCATTAAAAAGTGAAGCCCGGATTCCTGTTCCTGAATTTTAATTCTGTTGAAAATGCTGCTTTTTTCAAGGTTTTCGATTAAAAGATTCCTCAGGTTTTTGTAGTAATTTTTCATTCTGATGATATGTTTTGCGAAAAATCCTTCGTTTATGAAACTTGCAAGCGTAAACTGTTCAAAGGAACTTACGCCGGAGGTAAAAAAGTTAAATTTTTCTTCAAATGTGTGAAGGAGTTTTTCCGGGAGAACCATAAAACTTATTCTGAATGATGGAGAAAGCGTTTTTGAAAATGTGTTGATGTAAATTACGCTTCCGTTTTTGTCTTCGCTTTGAAGAGTATTCAGTGGTTTTCCGATAAAACGGAATTCGCTGTCGTAATCGTCTTCGATGATATAGTGATTTTCTTTTTGTGCCCACGAAAGAAGTTCCTGACGGCGTTTTACAGGCATCACAATTCCAGTCGGAAAATGATGCGACGGCGAAATGTGTACTACATTTGCACCGATTTTTTCAAGAGAAGCGCTGTCAATTCCGTTGCTGTCGATTAAAACTGGAAAAACATCTGCTTTGTTTAACTGAAAAACTTTTGACACTTTTTTATATCCCGGATTTTCGACGGCATAGCGCATTTTTCGGCCTAAAAGCTGAACGACCATCGTGTAAAGAGATTCAGTTCCAGAACCGATTATAATCTGATTCGGTGAAACTTTCATATTGCGGAATTCTTTTAAATATTTTGAGAGGGCTTTCCGTAATTCAAAAACGCCTTTTACTTCGACACGCTCTAAAAGACTTTCCCGTTCACTGTTTAAAACTTTTCTTGATACTTTGCTCCACAAATTGAACGGAAATTTTTCGTATGCTGTCGAATTGCTTGAAAAATCTGCAAAATATTTTTTTTCTTTTTCGTCTTTTTCTTGATTCTCATAATCGTCAGGAAAAAAATCTTTTTTTGAGAGCGCTTCTTTTTCTGATTCTGAAATGTTTAAATCTGTGACGAAAAATCCTTTTTTTTCTATAGAAAAAATGTATCCTTCGCTTGCAAGCTGGCTATACGCGTTTTGAACTGTAATTACGCTGACTCCAAGATTTGATGAAAGATTTCTCTTGGACGGAAGTTTTTCATTTGCTTTTAGAGTTCCATCGAGAATTTGTGATTTTATTGAATCGTATAAAAATTCGCACAGCCCGGATTTTCCGCGTTTTTCAAAACAGACAGTTATCATTTTTTTATTATAGCATTTTCTGGAAAATAATGCTTAAAACTTCATTTTTTTTTCCGATAAATTATTTATGAACAGTTCTAATAAACCGAATGTTGTGCCTGGCATTTTTTTGATGCTTCTGGCCGCTTTTTTTTCTCTTGCATTGATTTTACAGGTTTTCGACTTTGGAAGTTTTGCGCCTGGACAAGATAATATTTTCTATTTTTTCGGGAAAATACTGATTTCCGTTTATGGTTTTACAAGCAGCCTGATACCGCTTTTTCTGCTTCTTGCATCTCTTTCGTGTTTCGCTTCAAAATGGACTGCAAAAAAATCTATGATGCTTTTGACTGCCGTAATTCCATTTTTTACTTCTTTTGGAACTGAAAAATTCTGCCGTTTTATTCTTTCTTCTGAAACGATTGATTTTCCTGAAATTAAAGCTGTTGTAATTGCGATAATCGGTCTTATGCTGATTGTAATTGAAATTCTTTTAGCGGGCGTTTTTGCAGACAAGGTGAATTCTTTGATTTATGGAAATCCAGTTAGAAAAACTGAAGAGAAAATTTCTGAATTTGAAGGCGAAAAACATTCCGGCGTTAGGGAAAAATATCATTCAATAAAAAATCTTTTAGATTCTGAAAATTCTGAAAAGGAAGCTTCTGAAAATTCTTTAAATTTTGAAGAAAATGCTGAGTCTGATGGCGAAGTCGATGCAGGAAATTCTTTCAGCGAAGAAAACGCTTCTGAAAATATTATAGAAAATGCTGGAAATTCTTCTGAAACTCAAAGTGAAATTAAAAACGATTCTGATGAAGAAAACCTTTTTGAAAATATTTTTGACGATTACAATAACGATGAAAAAACTTCAGACGATTCTGAAATTGAAGTTCTTGATTCAGTTGAAACAGTTGAAAATGAAGAAAATAATTCGCTTCTCACGCAGGAAGAATTTCAGGCGCTCACTTTCCAGGAAGATGATGCGGAAATTGAAAAGGACGATGATTCTTCTGATGAACTTGACTGGCCTGACACTGCGGAAATTAAAATTCGTTCCGGGAATAATTCTGATGAAATGATTATTGAAGAAAATTCTGACGATGAAGATGAAATTGAAGAACTTGAAGAGGCAGACGATTTTGAAGATTCCGAAGAAGAATTCTTGAGCGAAGACGAGAAAAACGATTTTGACAAAGTTGAAGAAAATTTTGACGATGATGATAATTATTCAAAAAACGAAGAAAGTTTAAATCCTGATTTTTTTGACATCGACATGAATTCCGAAGAGTCCTATGACGATTTGGAAACTGAATCTGGCGAAACTTTGGAAGAAACAAAAGTTGAGGAAAACGCTGATTCTGATTCTACAGAAATTTTCGCTGAAGCTGCGGGCGCTGAATCTTTGACTGAAGAAAATGAAGAATCTGAAACTGAAATTGAAAATTCAGATTTAAATTGTGATGATGAAGATTCCTCAGAAACAGTTTACGAAGATTACGAAGAAGTTACTGCTCCTAAAAAATCAATTCTCGCCGATGTTTTTGCCGACATGGACGAAGATGCTCAGGAAAATGTTCAGAATGTAAAAATCCGTTTTCCAAATTATGATGAAAATGCTGAGGAAATTCAGAATGAAACTGTAGATTCTGATTCTGAAGATTTGAATGAAGAAGAGCTTTCTCTTTACGGAAATAGAAAACTTGAAAGTGAAAAAAAATCGGTTGATTATTCTAAAGGTGAAGGAAATCTTTCTTCTTCAGTTGAACCGAAAAAAATTATTCAAGCACCTCCAAGATTGAACAGAAACGCTTTTCGCGGACCGTATAAAATTCCGACTGACATTATGGGCGAATACGAAAACGACCAGTATTGGATTATCGATGCACAGACAAAATCTGACGCGTTAAAACTGAAAGCAACTCTGGACGAATTTGGAATCAGTGCAAAAGTCATCGGAATTAAAAAAGGCCCTGTAGTTACGATGTTTGAACTTCTTCCTGCTCCCGGTGTTCGCCTTAGCAAAATCGTAAGCCTTCAGGATAATATTGCACTTTCTCTTGCTGCAAGTTCCGTGCGAATTGTTGCTCCGATTCCTGGAAAAGCGGCTGTAGGAATTGAAGTCCCGAACAAAAAGCGTTCGATTGTAAGTTTCCGCGAAATTCTTGAACAGAATTTGCCTGAATTTGATAAAATGGCGATTCCTGTAATTTTGGGAAAAGACATTCTTGGAAAATCTCAGATTATCGACATTGCCCGAACGCCGCATCTTTTAATTGCAGGTGCGACCGGTTCTGGAAAATCGGTGTGCGTAAATTCGCTTATTCTTTCTATTTTGTATAAACGCTCTCCGCGCGATGTAAAACTTATGCTGATTGACCCGAAAGTTGTTGAACTTAAACTTTACAACGATATTCCGCATCTTCTGACACCAGTAATCACTGAACCGAAAAGGGCAATTCAGGCACTTCAGTATTGTATCGCAGAAATGGAAAGGCGTTATTCGCTTTTAGATAATATGGGAGTCCGCGACATAATCGGGTATAACACTAGAATTGAAGAGCGGCATATTGCAACTGAAAAACTTCCTTACATAGTTGTAATCATCGACGAATTTGCAGATTTGATGGCAACTTCCGGGAAAGAACTTGAAAATGATGTTGCACGCCTTACAGCAAAATCTCGTGCAGCCGGAATTCATCTTGTTCTTGCAACTCAAAGGCCTTCCGTAAATGTCATAACAGGTTTAATCAAGGCAAATATTCCGAGCCGAATTGCGTTTATGGTTACAAGCCGAACGGATTCGAACATCATTATAGATTCTGTCGGTGCGGAAAAACTTCTTGGAAAAGGCGACATGCTTTACGCTTCCGCTGTTGACCCGTATCCGATAAGAATTCAGGGAACTTTTGAAACCGATGAAGATGTTGAAAAAGTCGTTGATTTTGTAAAAACTCTCGGCGAACCTGAATACATCGACGACCAGATTTTTATCGATGATGAAGACGATGACGACGGACAGCAGAATCTTTTCTCGGAAGGTGATGATCCGCTTTACGAACAGGCATTGGATGTCGTAATTCAGTCTGGAAAGGCGAGTGCGAGTTACATTCAAAGGCGGCTAAGAATCGGTTACAATCGTGCTGCCCGTCTGGTTGAAGAAATGGAAGAGCGTGGAATTGTAGGACCTGCAAACGGTTCAAAACCGCGTGAAATTATTCATGTTCCGTCTTAGTTTTGCTTTGGGAAACTTTTTTCTTTCTTGTGTAAGGTCTTTTCTTCTTTTGAGGCGGATTTGATTCTTGAGTGTTTGCGTTAAAGTATTCTCTTAAAACTGAATATTTTACGCGAAGTTCTATCACTGAAAAAAGAATTGCAGCAATTGAAAAATATCTTATTGCGTTGTCAAAATACTGAAACAAATCGAAAATTCCGTGGATGAGAATGGAAATTATTACCGGTGAAATGTAGAATTTTTTATTTTTTGCGGCAAACACTGAAAACGCTGAAAGTCCTGCACAGAAAGTGTGAATTAAATCTGAAGAAAACATTCGTATGAAAATCAGGCTGTAAATCAGTTCTGCGTGCCGCATTTGTGCACGGTGAAGGCTATTTAAATAATAAACGGCACTTTCAAAACAGCCTAGAGTAATTCCGAAAATGAGTGCGGCGGCCATAGACTGTTTTAAATTCAGTTTTTTAGACGGAAAAAGAAAAAGAATTAAAAATTTGAGGCTTTCTTCTAAAAATCCTGCAAAAAACAGAACTTTTACAAACAGAAAAAAAATGCCGTTTTTGCTTGAAAAAAAATCTGACGGAAGAAATTCTGTGAGAAGATACTGAATAAATGTGATTGGAATTACGGAAAGGAGAGCGAACAAAACTGAAATAATTCCTGTTGAAATTTTAAGTTTTGTAAAAAATGTTGAAAGAACAAAAATCAAAATGAGCGGAATAAAACAAAGTGCAATCACTAAATAAACATTCATTTTTCTAGTATAAAGGTAACCTGTAAAAATTGCAATTTTTTGAATTTGAAAAATATAACGCTGCAGACTGATTTTATATTAAAAATGGCTCAAAGAAACGAAACAACGGGAAGTTATTTTAAAAGTGAATATTTTATGCAGAAGTCTGTATAAGTAGACTTTTAAAATCACAGAATGTATACTAAATAAATCATGACGGACGCAATTATTTTAATCGGAATCAAACATTCTGGAAAATCAACGCAGGGAAAACTTCTTGCAAAAAAATCTGACCGCATTTTTATAGATTTAGATGATGTAATTACAGAGCTTTCAGGGAAAACTCCGCGTGAAATTTATAATTCTTCCGGAAAAGATGCGTTTATTCAGGCAGAATTTTTGGCGTGTGAAAAAGTTTTTTCAGATTATTCCGGGGCAAAAACTGTAATCGCAACTGGCGGAGGAATTTGCGACAACCAAAAAGCCCTTGAAATTCTTTCTAAAATGGGAAAATTCGTTTTTTTAAATGTCGAAGAACAAATTGCGCTTTCAAGAATTCTAAAAAAAGTCGTGTTTGAAGACGGAATCTGGCAAAATCTTCCGGCGTATATTGCAAAAGAAAATCCGTCGTCGCAAAAAGAAATTCAGGAAATTTTTCATCAATATTATAAAAGACGCACACAACTTTATTCTAAAATTGCAGATTTCACGATAAATCTTTCCCAAAACGATAAAGAACAAAATTCTGCTTTGATTTTAGATTTTATAAAAAATCAAGTTTAAAATTTGTATTTAATTTTTCTGAGTTTTATATAATTTTAATTTTTTTTACATAAATTTTCAGAGTATGGTATAATTTAAGTTATGAGCAGAAAATTTTTTAAAAAACTGTATATTACAGGTCGCCTCTTAAATCGAATTATTACTTTTGTGATTGTAGTTATCTGCTCAATTTTTATTTATGCTGTTGTAAATTATATTATAAATTTTTTCGGAACTACAACTTCTTATCTTTACGAACAAAATGCTCACAATGTTTCACACGCGTATGCAAAATTAACAGACTCTTTAGTCGGTACAACAAAAGCATGTATAAAAATTCTTGCCACCGACAATCAGATGAATACTGGAAAAACCGAAGACATCGTAAAATATTTTGATGGTTTACGCATCTGCATTCCAAAACATTTTCAGACTTTTGAATACGCCGACCTTGCCGGAAATTTAATTACATTAAAAAACAATTCTGTGAATATTTCAGAGTATTCTGGCTTTCAAAAAATTCTTGAGAATCCTGTAAAAGACGAATTTTTAATCGATTCTTCTGCGTATTCTATTATTTTAAATAAAAACTGTATAATTTTTTATTATCCTCATTTTATTGGCGATCAGTTGAAAGGCGTTGTCATCACCGAAATTCCAATCGAACTTTTTCAGAAAGTTGCAGAAGATATGGTTGTAAGTGATTATAATCGGATTTGTCTTGTAAACGAAAAAAATGTTATAATTTATCATTCAAATCCAAAGTATATGTACAGAAATTTTGTCTATCCAGAATCTTACGACGAAAACAGCAGCGAAGACAGACTTAAAATGTTTGAAGACAACATAAATTTTGACGGAAAAAATTATATTTTTATTGAAAAAATGCCAGAAAAAAACTGGAAGACTGTTGTGGTTCTTCCAAACGAAGCAATTAATAAAACATACATATCAATAAACAAGATGCGCTTTATAATAATTCTGATTTTATGCGTTGTAATTCTGGTGATTGTTATAATGCTTATTTCTTTCTTTAGAATTATAAACGGAAAATACGATTCTTCAACTTGCGTTTATTCTCAAGAATATTTTGAAAAGCGTGCAAATAAAATTTTAAGAAAGAATTATTCAAATCGTTATATTGTAATTGCAGGCGATATCCGCGGGATAAAATTTATTAACCAGGACAAAGGTTTTGAAATCGGTAATAAAGTGATTGCGTCTTTTGCGCAGATATTTAAAACTTTCATCAGAAAAAATAAAGGCATTTGCGCTCACAGTTATGCAGATCATTTTTACGCGCTTATCAAAATCGATTCAATCTGCGAGGCAATCGATTCAATTTCGCACGAATTTAGAATTATCGACCGCAGAATCAGTTTTGAAAATTTTCACGTTTATGCAAAATACGGTTTGACAATCGTAAATCCGTCAAGTCAGTACAATGCAGCAAAACGAAACATAAAACAGTTCATCGGGCAGGCAGTTTTTGCAAAGAGCCTTATAAAAACGAATATAAACAAATCTTTCGAATTTTATTCTTCAAAAATCGAAGAAAAAGTTCGGCACGAACAGTTAATCGAACAGGAAATCGAAAAAGCGGTAATGAATGACGAATTCTATGTTGTTTACCAGCCGAAAATTAACTTAAAAACAGAAAAAATTATTGGTTCAGAGGCGCTTGTACGATGGCACAGTTCAAACCCGATGCTTGGGCTTCTTTCTCCTGGAAGTTTTCTTCCTGTATTTGAAAAAAACGGTTTTATAGAAGAACTTGATTTTATCGTTTACGAAAAAGTTTTTAAATTTATCCGCGAACAGCTCGATTTAAAAAAGTCTGTTGTTCCAATTTCAATCAATATTTCCCGAGTGCATCTTTCAAAGACAAAATTTCCGGGATTCATTTCAAGGTTTATGACGCTTTTCAACAAATACGAAATTCCTGCAAAATATGTCGAAATCGAAATTCTTGAACAGTCTTCCGGCGGCGATTCAGATTTTTTAATCATTGTTATCGACGAATTCCACAGAAATGGTTTTTCAGTTGCCATGGACGATTTTGGAAGCGGAGAATCTTCTCTTAATATGCTGAACACGCTTCCAATAGATATCGTAAAATTCGACCAGAATTTCTTGAACAACGAAAAAGATTATGAAAGAACTGTAAAAATTGTTTCAACTCTCGTAAAACTTGGAAAGCAGCTTAAAAAAGTTACCATTTTTGAAGGTGTTGAAACCGAAGAACAAAAGAATTTCCTGAAATCAATCGGCTGCGACATTGTTCAGGGATATTTTTATTCAAAACCGTTAAAGCAGGCTGAATACGAAAATTTTGTTGAAAGTCATGTTGAAATATAAAAAAAATAAAAATTTGTAAAAAATTATAAAAAATACTTAAAAATATATATAATAGTTGATTTTTATTAAATTTTATAATAGAATAGAAAAAATTATTCACAGGTTTTAAAATGAGTAGCGATAATCTAAAAAAAGAAATTAAAGAAGTAATTATTTCTACATTAGAATTAGAAGATATAAAACCAGAAAATATCGTAGATTCTGAGCCTATTTTTGGTGATTCAGGTCTTGGGCTTGATTCAATAGACGCTTTGGAATTAGGTGTCGGGCTAAAAAAGCACTTTGGAATTAAATTTTCTTCTGAAAGTGCAGACAATAAAAAGCATTTTGCATCTGTAGATGCTTTAGCTGAATATATAACAAAAATGAGAGGTTAAAAATGTCTAAAGACGAAATTTTTGGAAAACTCAAAAACATCCTTGTAGACGAATTTGAAATCGACGAATCTAATGTAACATTGGAAGCTACATTATTTGATGATCTTGAACTTGATTCGATTGACTCAATTGACTTAATTCAGAAAATGAAGGAATTTATGCCTGCTGATACAAAAATCGATCCTGCAATTTTCAAAACAGTAAAAAATCTTCAGGATGTTGTAGACGCACTTGTTCCTTATATGGCATAAATGAAAAAGTTTTTAAAAATACTTTTTTATTCATTGACAGCGGTATATCCTATAGTTGTTTTTACAATGCTTGTTGTTTTAAAAATGCCTGTACGGATTTTATCGTTGTGCGTTGTTGCTGTTGCCGGAGCATTTTTTTTAAGTTCTTCCGGCAGAATCAAAACTGATTCAAATTCAGAAAAAAAAGTACTGGACTGGCGGCCATTGACTAGTTCGGTGCTTTTTTTATTGGCAGGAATTCTTTGTTTTGTTTTTAATGAAAAAATATTTTTAAAATTATATTCAGTTGTAATCAGCTGCACAATGCTTTTTGTGTTTGCATCATCTTTGGTTTTTAAACCGAACATAATATTTCGTTTTGCATGCCTTGCCGATAAATCAATAAAAGGTTCGGCTTTTGAAAAACAGGTTTACGATTACTGCAAAAAAGTTACTGTAGTGTGGTGCGTTTTTTTCATTTTAAACGGAACTGCTGCTGCTTTCACAGCCCTTTACGATTTTGGAAGCAGCGAATTAAACGATAAAATCTGGTCAGTTTACAACGGCGGAATTTCCTATGTTTTGATGGGACTTTTGTTCACCGTTGAATTTATAATCAGAAAAATTGTGGATAAAAAAATGATAAAACCTTTCTCTTTGACAAAATTTAATTCAGATTCAAGAAAAGACGATTATATTTTATGTTTTGAAGAAAAATGGTCGTCAAAAATTTACAAAACATGGAAGGATTTTCTTATAGATTCTGCAAAAATCAGAAAATTTATTTCGGAAAATCCTTGTGATGACTGGATTCTGCATTGCGAAGATTACTGGTATTTTTTATGTACTTTTGCAGCCCTTCTTCAGATGAATAAACGCATTCTTTTGACTCAGAATGTTTCAGAAAATTTTATAAAAGAAATAAAAACCGAACAAAATGCATTTTTAACTGACCAGAATCTTGAAAATTCGATTTCAATTCAAAATATAATAGAAAATTCTTTGGAACCGTCAAAAGAATTTTACAGAAATGTTCCAAAAATCGATTCAGATTCAACAAGAATTTTAATGTATACTTCAGGTTCTACTGGAAAACCAAAAGCCGTTTCGCAGCGCATGACAGAATTTGAAAACGATAATTCGTTCATAATTTCAAAATGGGCAAAAGAATTTACTTCCCGAAAACTCGTTACGACTGTAAGTCAGCATCATATTTACGGCTTTTTGTTCGGGATTTCGCTTCCGTTTACGCTTGGAGTTCCGTTCAGGCGAAATAGAATTACTTTCCCGGAAGAGTTTGAAAAATTGAGCGATTCTGAATACATGATTATCACAACTCCGGCATTTTTAAAACGCACTGTCGAAATCGAAAATTCTCTTCCGTTAAAAAATCCATGGATTTTCTCAAGCGGTGGTGCATGTTCAAAAGAAGTTGCAGAAAAAACAGAAAAAGTCTTTGGTTTTTGTCCGCTGGAAGTTTATGGTTCAACAGAAACAAGTGGAATCGCGTATAGAATGCAGAGTAAGGATGGTGAAAAATTTACTCCGTTTGCAAATGCAAAAATCTGGCTTGGCGATGACGGATGTTTAAGAATCATTTCTCCGTACATAAAAGATCCTTCTGGTTTTGCAACGGCAGATCTTGCAGAATTTTTTGACGATGGCAGATTTATTTTGAAAGGCCGTTCAGATTCAATCATTAAAATAGAAGAAAAACGAATTTCCATGACAGAAGTCGAAAACCGGCTTCTTGAAACTTCTCTTGTAAAGGATGTAAAAGTCGTGGCTCTTTCAACAGATGTTCGGCAGTATCTTGCAGCCGCAGTTGTTTTAAACGAAGAGGGAAAAAAGAAATTTGCGCACACAGAAAAATTTCTTATAAACAGGTATTTCCACGATTTTCTCATGAAATATTTTGAAAATGTCGTAATTCCAAAGAAGTGGCGTTTTGTGGATTCTCTTCCAGTCGATGTTCAGGGGAAAAAGCATAAAGACGAAATAATTGCAATGTTTAATTCAAAAGAATAAAATCCAAAAGGAAAGTTTATGACGGTAAATACAGAACAACTTCTTTTTATTCTGGAAAATACGCCCGCCGAACAGAATATAATGCTTCAGGGAAAGCATGGAATCGGGAAGTCGCAGATTCTTGAAAAATTCTTTTCGGAAAAAAATCAGAAAGTTGTGACTCTTTTTTTAGGTCAGATGAGCGACCCTGGAGATTTAATCGGGCTTCCTGAAAAAAATCAGCAGACTGGAAAAACCGATTTTATGCTTCCGTACTGGTTTCCTAGCGACAATGAGCCGATTGTGCTTTTTTTAGACGAATTGAATAGAGCGCGTCCTGAAGTTTTACAAACTGTGATGGATTTAACTTTGAACAGAAAACTTGCGGGAAAATCCCTGCCAAAAGGCTCAAGAATTATAAGCGCAGTAAATTCTGGGGGCGAATACCAGCTTACAGATTTAGATCCAGCGCTTGTTTCAAGATTTAACATTTACACTTTTGAACCTTCCGTTGAAGACTGGCTTAATTGGGCAAAGGGAAAAATCGATGAAAGAATCATAAATTTCATTTTTGAAAATCCAGAGTCGCTTGATTCAGCAGAAAATGAAATTCAAACTGAAGATTTACAGCGTTTTCCAGACAGGCGAAGTTGGGTTCGTGCTAGCAGAATTATAGAAAATGTTAAAGAATTAACGGAATTTCATAAAATTCTTATTTCCGGGATTCTTGGAGATACAGTTACAGCGTCTTTTTTCAAATTTACAGAACAGAATAAAATTCCTTCCGCAAAAGAAATTTTAAGTGATTTTGAAAACGCACTCGAAAAAATTGAATGCCTTGAAAAATCTTTTCTCACCGGGATAAACGAGTCGATTTTCAGATTCCTTGAAAATCAAAAATCTTTGACAGATAAAAATACGGTTTCTGAAAATCTTGAAAAATATTTTGATTATCTTTCTTCGCTGTCAAAAGAATTTCAGGCGCATTTTGTTTCACTTTGCAGCGCATCTTTTTTCCCGAAAACGCTTTGTTTCATCGCAGAAAATTCCAGAAGCCTTTATGAAAAAATTATAAATTCGGCATTTTAAAATTAAAATGGAAACGCAGACTGAAAAACGAATTAAATCACTGAAAAAAAAATGGTTTCTCTCTGAACCGGTTCTTTTTTCCGCGGCGCAAACACATTTTCTTGTTCAAAATGAAAATATTTCTGTTCCGTTTAGGACTGGAAAAATGCGCATTGAGTTTTCTGATTCAATTTGCAAGAAACTTTCCAGTCAGTTTTTTGAAGAGGCGTTTAAGATTGAAATTTACAGAATTCTTCTCCTTCATCCGTATTCACGAAAACCGTTGAATTTTAGTGATTCGATTTTGCAGATTGCAAGCGATGCTGCGATTTACGGTTTTTTTAAAACTGAATATAAAACTCAGGGAATTGAATATTTGATTTTTCAGAGTTCAAGATTTAAGAATTTAAAATTTCCTCTTGGAAAAAAATGGAAAGATTCGCCTGAAGAAAAATTTTTTTTGAAAAATCTTGTGATTGATGAAAATGGAAAATTAAAAATTTCTGATGACCTTCCGCTTGAAAAATGGTACAGCAAAATTCGCTTTTTAATAGAAGAAACCTCGATTTTTGGGGAAAATGCAGGAAAATCTTGCAATCCTTCGTCCGTTTCACTTCCATCCGGTGATTTAACTGAACTTTGGGAAGAAAATCCTGAGGCTCAGAACAAAATTAAAAGTCAGATTTACAAGGCAGAAATCGATGAAGGCTGGGGCGAAAGTTCTTCTTCTGCAAAAAGAGTAATTCAGGAAAGCGCAGATTTTTCTTTCAACTACAGAAAAGCGCTTTCAAAATTCAGACAGACTATAATTTCATCTTCGCGGACTTTAACTCGAATGAAGCCGAGTCGCCGTTTTGGTTTTTCGCAGCTGGGAAGCCGTTATTCGCGAAAAGCGGATATTTTAATCGCAGTCGATGTTTCAGGTTCGATTTGTGATGAAAGTTTTCAACGCTTTTATCGTGCCATAAAAAATTTCTTTTTTCTTGGAATCATCGAAAACATAGATTTGATTTTTTTCGATGTAAATTTGAAAAATTCTAAGCCTGTAAAATTTTCTAAAAATTTTGATTTTAATCAGATTGAAGGGCGGGGCGGAACTTCTTTTCTTGCACCTGTGAATTTTTTTGAAGAAAATTCTTCTAAATACAGCGGAATGATAATTTTTACAGACGGCGAAGGTGAATGTGTAAAAATCGGGAAAAAATTAAACATTCTCTGGATTTTGGAAAGCCGTGCATCGTTTTTAAAATCTGAAAAATGGATAAAATCCCTTCCCGGAAGCATGGTGACTTTTCTTCCGTAGAAAGCGAGGTAATTAAAATGGAAAATGTAAGTGATTTTTGGAAAGAAAAAATTGTTCTTATTCAGCGGCAGAATCTTTTGCTTGGAAAACCTGTTGAAAATATTCTTGAAGCGCAGAAAAAAATCGCCTGCCTTGAACAGAAATTTCCTGCGTGCAGGTTTGAAACTGAAAAAACTGAAAATTCCTTAAGCGTTTTGGTGAATGTTTCTTCGTATTTTCAGGTGAGACTTTTTATTCAGAAGCAGACAAAACTGAGTTTTTTTGAAAAATCTTCTTCCGGGTTTGAAAAAATTGCAGATGCAAAACTTCCGAGCGAACCGTTTTCGCAGCTGGAACATTTTATTCAGCATTTTCCAGAGTATGAAGTTGAATTTTCCCGGCTTTCAGAAAAATGCGCACTTCAGGATAAAAAAATGAAAATCGCTGGAGAATTTTTAAAAGCCATTCTTGGGAAAAAATATTCAAGCGGAAAAACAATTTTTTCGGTTCAGATTGAAAAAGAAAGTTTTAAAGTTACGCTAAAAACTCAAAGTTCAGAAAAATGTTTTTTTATTTCGCCGGAAGAAATTCCAGATTTTGAGTTTAAATTACAAGATTATTAATTTTTTTTTACGCAGAACTTGAATTAAAGGTTTGAACTTAAAAAATTCGTTTTAGCTGACAATTTTTAAATTCGTGCCGTGAAAAATCTTTTCATTGATAAATTCAGGGTTTCATAATATAATTTTAAATTACAAAGAATTACAGAGGATTTTATGGAAAAAACACTGCCAAAAATGCTTAGAAAATCTGCTCAGGATTATGCAGAAATTCCTGCTCAGTATTCAAAAAATAAAGATGGGGAATTTGAGCCGATAACTTACAGGCAAATGTTTCAGCTTTCCCTGGATTTTGCTGCAAGTCTTTTAGAAATCGGTGTTCAGCGAGAACAGCCAATCGGTTTAATTTCAGACAACAGAAAAGAATGGGAATACGCGAGCATGGGAATTATGGCGCTTGGTGCTGTTGATGTTCCGCGTGGTTGTGATGCAACTTTAATCGATTTGGAAAAAATTCTTTCATTTACAGAAAGCGAAATCGTAATCGCGGAAAACATTTCTCAGGTAAATAAAATTCTTTCAATAAAAGAAAAACTTCCGGCATTACAGCGAATAATTTCTTTTGACGAAATAACCGAGGAAAATATAAATTCTGCAAAAGAACAAAATGTTCTGCTCTGCTACTTCTGGGATATGATAAAATCCGGTCAAAAATACCGAATCGAGCACCCGAATGTTGTAGAAGATGAACTTGAAAAAGGTTGTGAAAGAGATCTTGCAACTATAATTTTTACTTCTGGAACTACAGGAAATCCAAAAGGCGTTGAACTTATTCATAAAAATTTCATTACGCAGCTCGATGAACTTCAGGAGCGAATTTATTTAAATCCTGGCGAAAAAGGTTTGTGCTGTCTTCCTGTCTGGCATGTTTTTCAGCGTTTGTGCGAATATGTAATTCTTTCTCAAGGTGCGGCAATTTGTTATTCAAAACCGGTTGGTTCAATTCTTCTTGCGGATTTTCAAAAAATCAATCCTCACATCATGCCGGCAGTTCCAAGAATTTACGAGGCAATTTACGACGGAATCAACAAAAAAATGCGTAAAACAGGCGGAATCGTAAATGCCCTGTTCAATTTTTTCCTTTCGGTTGCAAAAATTCATTCGGCAATGCACAGAAAAATGTTTAATCAGAATGCGTGTTTTTCAAGATATTATACAGGATTGTGGTGGCTTTTATTCATCATTCCGTGGACTCTTCTCTGGCCGCTTAAATTTTTAGGTTCTGTTTTAGTTTTTAGAAAAATTAAAGTTATGCTCGGAAAGAATTTCAGGGCTGGCGTTGCAGGCGGCGGGGCATTTCCTCCAAATATCGATGCGTTTTTCTGGGCAATCGGCATAAAAATTGTTGAAGGCTATGGTTTAACAGAAACGGCTCCTGTAATTTCTGTAAGACCAATTGCCTCTCCTGTATTCAGGACTGTAGGTTCACCAATCCGCGGAGTAAAAGTTCGAATTGTCGATGATGAAGGTTATATTCTTCCAAGATGCAAACTCGGTTCAATTCAGGTTAAAGGCGGAACAGTAATGCGCGGTTACTATAAATCACCTGAATTAACAGAAAAAGTTATGACAGGCGACGGCTGGTTTGATACTGGAGACTTGGGAATGCTTACAATTCACGATGAAATAGTAATCAAAGGTCGAAAAAAAGATACGATTGTTCTTCGGGGCGGTGAAAATATTGAGCCTCTTCCAATAGAAATGAAACTTGCAGAATCTCGTTATATTTCAAATGCGATTGCAGTTGGTCAAGATCAGCGTTATTTGGGCGCACTGATTTTAGTCGATGGCGATGAAGTAAAAAATTACGCTGCCGAAAACGGAATTCAGTACGACACTTACGAAAATCTTCTAAAATCTGACGACATTCAGCGGCTTTTTGAAACTGAAGTAAACAATTTAATCAGTTCGAAGACAGGTTTCAAAATGTATGAGCGTGTAAATAAATTTGTTTTGATTACAAAACCGTTTGAAGTTGGTGTGGAATTGTCTGCAAAACAAGAGATAATGCGTTTCAGAATCGGTGAAATCTACAAGACAGAAATTGCTTCAATGTTTAAAGAATAAATGTAAAAATAAAAGTTTGAAAAATAAACAAGCTGTCTTCAAAAGAATTAAATTCTGTAAAGGACAGCTTTTTTTATAAGTTAAAAGAAGTTCCTATATAAAATCCCATATAAAGATTGTTTGCATCGTTTATGGGTTTTGAGTCCATTTCATACATTTTTATGCTCGAAGTATCTGTTCCGTAGTAAAGTTTTTCCGGGAATGTGCTAAGAAGTTTTACACCGCCAACAAAACATGTAGGCTTGTTCGGGAATAATTTTACATTTAAATTTACGCCCCAGCCGAATCCTGCAAAACTGTCGATTTTATCTGTTGAACTTACTTTATATGCAAAAGATGTTGCTTTGTAGGCAAGACCTGCTGATACCCCGATTATTAGTGAATCTGGAATTGAAAAAGTGACTGCAGGTCCTAGAAGAGCTGACCATTGGAGTGCGAAGGAAAGATTTTTTTCTGGAATGGATGTTTGTGTTTGTGTGTGTGTAAAATCCTTTTGTATAATTGAAGAGGTTTTTGTTATTCCTGCCTCTCCTGAAAGCATAAAACCGAGCCCGAAAAGTGAATTGAGTTTAAAAATGTTCCATGATTCGACCTCAATATTCATATTTGTGTTTTTATATTCGTGTTTTATTAGGTTAAAAGAACCTTCGTTATAAGTTGCAGAATCTTCCCCTAAACCGAAGATAAGCTGAATGTCGCTGGAATAAAAATCGCCTGCAAAAACTGAATTTAAAGTAAATAGCGCAAGAATTGAAATAAATAATTTTTTCATAAAACACCTCTCGAAATGAATATAATTAAATTTTGTTATATTATACAGTCTGAATTGTATATGTCAAGATTTGCAAATCTTGTAAATCTTGTAAATTTTGGATTTTTGTAAAAAGGGATTTTAGATTAGTTTTAAAAGTTATTTAAAATCTATTTTTTTACAACAGCGGCGAGATGATTCTTGCGCAACGACCAGTGATTCTTTTTACGGGGCTTAGTTTTTTGTAGGATTCCGCTGTGATTAAAGTGGAGTCTTTTAATGTGTTTTGGAAATCTTCTTCGCATTTTGAGATTTCGTCTGATTCGTGGAAGAGAATGCCACATTCGAAATGGTGATAGAAGCTTCTGAAGTCGAGGTTTACGGAACCGACTGTTGAGGTGCTTGCATCTGAAATAAAAAGTTTTGCGTGAATAAAACCTGGATTGTATTCGTAAACTTTAACGCCAGATTCTACAAGCGTTTTGATGTAAGTTCTTCCGACGCAGAAAGTAACATAGTGGTCGTAGTGTTTTGGAACGATTATTGAAACTTCGACACCGCGTTTTGCCGCAAAGCAGAGTTCGTCGAGCATAAAATTATCGATGACGATGTACGGAGTCATTATGTGAACATATTTTTGCGCTTTTTGAATCATGTAAAGATAGACATTTTCTGCGACATCTTCATCGTTGTATGCATCATCGCAGTACGGAATTGCAATTCCTTTTTCATCGTATTGTTCGTACGGAAGTTCAGCATAATTTTTAAAATCATTTAAAAGTTCTTCTGAATGATTTTTTTTGAGCGTTTTATGCGAAACATGCCAAAGCTGCAGAAACATCATTGTAAAAGATTCAATGCATGGTCCGTTGATTTTAACTGCAATGTCTTTCCAGTAGTCAAAACGCGGAAAAGCGAGGTTTGCATATTCGTCAGAGATATTGATTCCGCCGGTGTAGCAGGTTTTTCCATCGATTACAAGAATTTTTCTGTGGTCGCGGTTGTTTAAACCTGTGTTTATGATTGGAACAAAGCGCATGAAGATTTTTGCATTTATGCCGCTTCGTTTTAAATATTGTTCGTATTTTGGGGAAGAAAAATCGAGTGAACCTACACTGTCGTATAAAATTCTGATTTCAACGCCTTTTGATGCTTTTTCCTTGAGAATTTCAAGAATTTCATTCCAGATTTGGCTTGGTTCGATGATAAAATATTCGATAAATATGAATTTTTGTGCGTTTTTTAATTCGTTTTTGATGTCTTCAAAAGCAAGTTCTCCGCTTGGAAAATATTTTAGTTTGTTTTTTGCAAAAGACGGATTTTTGCACGATTTTGAAAGATAAATTGCAAGGTCGCTGATTTTTGGGTACGAAGAAAGTTCAGATGATTCGTTTTTGTTGAAAAAATACTTGTCTGTCAGAAAGCGAGTTTTGTTCAGTTCTTTTTTTAAGGCAAATCCGCCGAAATTTGTTTTTAAAAATATGTAAAGAAGAATTCCGAAAACCGGCATTATGAGTATTGGAAAAAGCCATGTAAGTTTAAATTCGTTTTTTCCCGGCTGATTGTAAAGATAAATGAAGAAAAAAATGCTTACAAGAAGGTTGAAGTAGCCGAAATATTCTGAAAGTTCTTCAAATTTGAAAAAGAGCGTAAAATAAAACGCAAACTGAATCAAAAGAAGAATTATAATTATGAACATTCGAGAAATAACGATAGTTTTAAAGAATTTCAATAATTTTTTTTGCGTATATTTATCTTCGCCTTTCATAATTCGAGTATAGACATAAAAAATAAATATTGCAATATTTGTTCAGATTGCGTTTTTTTAAATTTTTGTAATAATTTACGCTAAAGATAGTTATTCTTCGTAGATTGGTTCAAAATCTTCTGCCGGATGTCCGCAAAGTGGGCATGTGTAATCGTCTGGAAGTTCTGCACCAGAATAAATAAATCCGCAGATTTTGCATTTCCAGCCTACGATTTTCTTTTCTTTATTTACAGTTGGTTTTGGCTTGATTTTGTTCTGGTAATCGGCGTAAGTTACAGGCGCGTTTGAACTTAAAATTTCTGCATCCTGAACTTCTGCGATGAAAAGCGTGTGAGTTCCAAGGTCTTGCGAAGAGAGGACTTTGCATTTTAAAACTGAACAGACTGATTCCGTGATGTAAGGACAGCCGTTTGAATCTGTTTCGTGTTTAAAATTTGCAAATTTGTCTGTTGTTTTTCCTGACTGGAAACCAAAGTGTTTGATTAAATCGAAAGAACATGTGGAATCTAAAACTGAAAGACTGAAAAATCCTGATTCTTTTATCATTGAACATGTAAGATTTTGATTTAGAACAGAAATTGCGATGCGCACAGGTTCTGAAGCGACCTGAATACATGTGTTTGTGATGCAGGCGTTGATTTTTCCGCTGCTTTTTGTGCCAAGAACGAAAACTCCATAAGATAAATTGTATAATGCTTTTGAATTCATATAAACCTCGAAATATTTTTCTTTTATTTTATAATTTGTTTTTTAATTTGTAAATCTACATTTTTTAAATTCTATGACTCTAAGGAGTTTCGCTTTTTTCATTTTTTTTCAATATAAAATCGTCTGTAATGCGAAAGCCCTGAGTTATTCATTCTTAAAAATTTGCAAGTAATGGTATCTCGTGGTATAATTTTAAATACTGAATTTGAAATCTATGTTCCTGGAGTTATTTTATGGCAAATAATGAATTTGATTCGTCTATTGACGCCCTTTTAAACGATATTCAAGATGAAACTCCAAATGAAATTGATATCGACTATTTCGATACAAACTCTGTAAACATTTCTTCAAAAAGTGATTTATTTTCTAACAAGCCGGGAAGTTCAAAGACTTTTCACGATGTCGATTTAAAGAAAAAAGAATTTTCGGCGATTACAAAATTTGTAAACGAAGAATCTAACGGTTTTTACGATGACCAGAATTATTACAAAATTGCGTTAGGCGGTGAAGAAGGCGCGCAAAGAGTTCATACTATTTTTTCAAAATATTTAACATGCACCGACTCAAATGACAGAACTGTTTACCGCCAGAATATCGTTGCGGCGTGGTGGGAACTAATCCGCAAAATGGCTCCAAAATGCGCAAATCTTCAGCTTCCAATGCCAAAAAGAATGTTGATTCGTTATGCAGTTTTGCTTCCGTCGCTTTTCAGAGCAGAACAAAAAATTTTCTTCTCAAAGATGATTTACGAAAATCCGTACAATGAGCCGATTCTTTATCTCGATGAATGGTTTAAAGAAATCGCTTCAGGTCGCCTTTCAAATTCTATGACAGATGAAAAACGAACTCCGCATAAAGCCTTATCCCCGGAAGAAGCAAATCAAATTGAACAGTCGCGTCTTATGCAGCTTCAGGCAAAAAATTCTGGAAAACTTCAGAGCGCAGAAAATATTTTAAGCATAAAAGAAAATGAAAGAGAAATGCTTGAAGAAGAATTAAAAGAGAAAGTCAATGCACTTTGCGAACATCAGCCGGTTTACGGTGAAGAAGAACATTCTCAGCCTTACACAGATGCTCAGCAGAGGCTTTTTGCAGAAATTTCAGACAGACTTCACAGACTTTCAAAAAACAACCGTGAATTAACAAAAGCGTTCAACGATTGGGAAGAGGCAAAGGCAAGTTATTCAAATGTTGAATCAAAAATTTCTTCTGCACCGCAGGAAGTTCAGCCAGCCGATACAGAAGCGGTCAATATAGAATTTGAAACTGTCCGTCAGATGGCAAAAATGACTTGCGGTCGTCAGGGAAATCAGTTTCCGATTTTTACGCGGGAATTTTATCACTGTATGGAAAAGGGCACTGGAACACGCGAAAATGTAATGGAAGTTCTTCGCTGGATTGAATCAATTGATCCGGGTGCATTCTGCCGCGTTCATAAAAATGTTCCTAACAGAATCGTTCCGTATGTTCTTCTTCTGCCAACTTATGGAGACCGTGGTTTTTGCTGGGAACCTTTTGACCGCTACAATAGAGTTACAAGCCGTGGTCGAATCGTTGTTCCTATGTATCCGCGGGATTTAAAAATTGCAGTTTTGACGGCAGTTGCAGATTTACGATGGCAGGTTGCAAAAGAAAAGGCAAGTTATTACTGGATGGAAGAAGGACTTACCGGTCAGTATTATCAGTATGTCGACAGAATGAAGTTAAAGGGTGACATAAAATATTTCTTCATCGAAGATTATATTCTCTGGATGACAAAAGAATCTGAAGGCGTTCAGCGTCTTGAAAAAGAAGTCCGCGGAATTTTCTGGAGAAATATGCCGTTCCCAAAAGAATTAAAAGAAGATTTGCGCCGCCGTTCGCTTGTTTACGACGAACTTTGTATAAAAGACAACAACCGTGCAATGAGCGACGGATATTAATTCATTTTCCTTTTGTTGAATGATTGCAATTTCTTTTGTATAATTAAATCACTCTAATTTTATGCCCGAAGTTCTTTTGGGTTTAACAGAATTTAATAAAAAGGAATTACTATGGAAAAATTAAAGATTTTGCTAGCAAAGGGAAGAATTTATGAATCGGTTTACGAACTTTTAAATGATGTAGGAATTTCTATTCATCTTCCTGAACGAACTTATTTTCCAACAACAAACCAAAAAGATTTGGCATTTCAGGTTGTAAAGCCACAAATAACAAGTTTTCTTCTTTCAGAAAATAAAGCAGATTTAGGTTTTTCAGGAAAAGACTGGGTTTATGAAAATGGCGTAGAAGATAAAGTAGAAGAAATTATGGATTTGGGGTTTGACCCGGTTAGAATCGTTGCCGCAATTCCAGAAACAAAAGATTTAGAAGCGCTTTTAAAAAATCATGTTACGATTGCAACTGAATATCAGTCTTTGAGCAAAAAATGGGTTGAATCAAAAAAAATCAACGGAACAATTTTCAGAACATGGGGAACAAGCGAAGGTTTTGTTCAGGATACAGAAGATGCAATGGCTCAAATTCTTATCGATAACACTTCAACCGGTTCTTCCTTAAAGGCAAACAGGCTTAAAATCGTCGACACTTTGATGGAATCTTCAACAAGAATGTACGCTTCAAAAGAAGCAATGAAAAATCCACAAAAAAAACAGAAGATTCTCGAACTTAAAATGCTTTTTGAAACAGTTTTAAATGCACGCGGAAGAGTTATGCTTGAAATGAATGTCGCAAAAGATAAATTTGATTCGCTTGTAAAAGGTCTTCCTTCAATGCGAAGTCCGACTGTAAGCCCTCTTTTTGGCGACAACGGTTATGCTGTAAAAATTGCTGTTAACAAATGCGAAGTTCCTACTCTTCTTCCAAAACTTCAGTCGCTTGGCGCAACGGACATTCTTGAATACGAATTGCGAAAAGTTGTTCAGTAAAATGTTTTAAACTGAATTTAAATTTTTAAGAGGCAAAAAATGAGAATTGCAACTGTAGAACGAAAAACTGGCGAAACGCAGATTTCTCTTACATTAAATTTAGACGGAACTGGAAAGTGCGATGTGAAAAATCCAATCGGTTTTTTTGATCACATGTTAAAATCGTTCTGCAAACACGGACTTTTTGATTTAACAGGTTCAATAAAAGGCGATTTGGAAGTCGATCAACACCATTTAATAGAAGATACTGGAATTGTTTTAGGGCTTTGTTTTTCAAAAGCGCTTGGAGATTGCGCCGGAATTTTCAGAAGCGGCTTTTTCATTTACCCAATGGACGAAACTCTTGCGCAAGCGGCAGTAGATTTTGGCGGTCGTCCGTTTCTTGTGTGCGATTCAAAACTTTCAGGAATTCCGCTTGTTTCAATTAATCAGGATGGAAAAGAATCCAGTTTTCAGACTGACTGTTTCGAAGATTTCTGGCAGGCGTTTGTAAATTCTGCGCAGTGCAATCTTCATCTTGATGTTATTCGTGGCAGGAGCGATCACCACAAAATGGAAGGACTTTTTAAAGCGGCTGCAAGAGCGATTCGTAGCGCCGTAGAAATTGATGAGCGCAGAAATGGTTCGATTCCGTCTACAAAAGGCGTTATCGTATAAGATTTTTTTACTTTTCAGTGTGGCAGAAACTTTTAATGTTCGCTTTTTAATGTGAACAAAGTTTCTGCCGTACTTGAAAAATATTTTTTATAATCCTGTAAACTGATTCTGTAATTCTTTTAATTTTTCGAGAATTGTTTCTGAGAATCCGTCTTGTAAAATCTCTTCAAAAGAATTGATGTTCTTGTAGTCGAATAATTTTGTTCCGTATAAGTCGTAAACGCTGATTTGAATTTCTGCAATTTCAAAATAGTCTTTAAGAAGTTTGTATACTTCAAGGCTTGGGTTTGCAACGCTTGAAATTGCATCTTCAGAAATATCTTGGAAATCTTTTGTGAGTTTAGCTATATCTTCAACTTTGAGTTTTAGATTTACCGTAGCAAAAATTTTTCCGGCAATAGGAAGACCGTCTTCTAAAGGAATTACGAAAACTTCGCCAAGATTGTATTTTGTAATGTAAGTTGCTTTTCCGCTGATATCAAAAGCAGGTTCATTTGATGAATCAGCTGTCATATTTGGTTTCATATTTATGGCAATTGAGTTTGAAATTTCTTCGCTGATTTTTATGCTTTTAATTTCTTCTTGTTCAGCCGGGAATTTTTCACAATCGATAGAAATGATCGCTCCGTTTTTAATATCGCCTGCAAGACTGACATTGGCTGTTGTTTGGTTTATAGAAGCGGTAACATTCATTGAAATAAGCGGAATTGTAAGTTCAAGACCATCTGCGTTTGGAATGTCAGTGATTTTTCCCGGTGTTTTTACAAAACTCATTGAAGCTGAACCGTTCTGTAAATCTTCTGTCATTTTTGCAATTTGTGCTTGAAGTTCTTCTGAATAATTTTTTAAATCTGTATAAGAAGTGTCGCGTGATTCAGACGGAAGAGGTGCAGTTTTAATTGCAGAAAGAAGATTTTGTGAAAGAGATTCTTGAGTTTGCATTGAATCAAGGTAGTCTGTAATTACAGTTTGGTCTTCTTTTTGTGCATTCTTGATTTCGTTGTTTGCAATTCCGTTTTGAACGCTTTCTGGAATTTTTACTGATTGAACTGTGACATGTTCGACGATTTTTTGTTCTGTTGGAGAATCATTGTTACAGCCTGCCAAAAAAAGAACAGAAATGGCAACGAGTGAAAGGATTGTTTTTTTCATATTTTTACCCTCAAAAAAATATATGAAGAATCTTAAGA
>JAEDFA010000007.1 GCA_016293005.1 Treponema sp. | reverse complement strand
TTTCTTGTTCACATAAGTTTAAGAAATTGGTAAAATGACTGTATGAAAAATGCAGCGGTTTTTGATATGGACGGAACGATTTTAAATACGCTCGATGATTTGATGGATTCTACTAATTTTGCATTAAAAAATAACGGATTAAAAGAGCGTTCGCTTGAAGAAATCAGGTTTTTTGTAGGAAATGGAATTCAAAAATTGATTGAAAGGGCGGTTCCTCAGGGCACTTCTAAAGAAGTTTTTGAAAAGGTTTTTGCTGATTTTAAATCGCATTATAAAATTCATTGTGCAGATAAAACTTCATATTATGACGGAATTCCTTCGGTGATTCAGACGCTTCGAAAAATGGGTGTAAAAACAGCTGTAGTTTCAAATAAGGCTGATTTTGCAGTTCAGGAGCTTGTTGAAGTTTATTTTAAAGGGCTTTTCGATGTTGCGCTTGGTGAAAAGACTGGAGTTTCAAAAAAGCCATCTCCAGATATGGTGAATGCCGCTCTTTCAGTTCTCGGTGTAGAAAAAGAAGCTGCATTTTATATTGGTGACAGCGATGTCGATTTTGAAACTGCAAAAAATTCTTCTTTAGATTTTATCGGAGTATCATGGGGTTTTCGCGGAAGAAAATTTCTTGAAAATCTTGGGGCAAAAAATATAATCGACTCGCCTGAAGAACTGTTAAATTTTTTTTAATAGAAAAAAATTGTGAGGTATATATGAAAAAAAATTCAAAAAACGACAAAAAAATTCCCGCTACAGAATTAATCAAGCGTTACAAAAACTTTCTTGATAACGGAAAAACTGAACGCGAATGTGTAAATCAGATGATAAAAATCGCTTCAGAAAACGGCTATTCTTCTATAGAAACTGTTGATTCTTTAAAGCCTGGTGATAAGGTTTTTGTTCAGAAAATGAATAAGGCTGTTGCATTTTTTGAAATCGGTTCAGAAAAAATTGAAAACGGTTTTAATATTCTTGGGGCGCACATTGATTCTCCTCGCCTTGATGCAAAACAAAAGCCTTTATACGAAAAAGATTTCATCGCTTATCTGAACACGCATTATTACGGCGGAATTAAAAAATATCAGTGGGTGACGCTTCCGCTTGCAATTCACGGTGTTGTCTGCAAAACTGACGGAACTGCTGTAAATGTAAAAATCGGTGAAAAAGAAAGCGAACCAGTTTTCTGCATTTCAGATATTCTTCCTCATCTTGCACAGGATCAAATGCGTAAAACCGGAACTGATTTAATAAAAGGTGAAGATTTGGATTTGATAATCGGTTCTGTTTCTCCATATAAAAAAGAAGATTCCGATGAAAAAAAATCTAAAAAAGATTCTGATAAAAAAAGCGTCAAGAAAATGATTTTAAAAATTTTAAAAGACGAATACGGAATCGAAGAAAACGATTTTGAATCTGCTGAACTTGAAATTGTTCCTGCCGGACTTTCGCGCGATTTAGGTTTTGACCGTTCTATGATTCTTGCTTATGGTCAGGATGACCGTTCATGTGCGTTTACTTCGTTTTTAGCCTTGATGAATTCTTCCGGTGCAAAAAGAACAAATGTCTGTCTGTGTGTTGATAAAGAAGAAATTGGAAGCGTCGGTGCAACTGGAATGGGAAGTCATTTTTTTGAAAACGCTGTTGCAGAAGTTATTTCGCGTCTTGAACCATCTTACAGCGATTTAATTTTGCGTCGTGCTCTTTCAAATTCTTTTATGCTTTCAAGCGATGTAAATGCTGCCTACGATCCTTTAAATGCAGGTTTATACGATAAAGAAAATTCTTCTTTTTTGGGAAACGGTCTTGTCTTCAACAAATATACAGGAAGCCGTGGAAAATCAGGCGCAAGTGATGCAAACCCGGAATTTATTGCAAAGCTTAGAAAATGTATGGACGATGCAAAAGTAAAATATCAGATGGCGGAACTTGGAAAAGTTGATCAGGGCGGTGGCGGAACGATTGCTTATCTTGCTGCAAAATACGGAATGAATGTAATCGATGCCGGAGTTTCGGTGTTGAGTATGCACGCTCCATGGGAGATTACTGCAGCCGAAGATATCGTTCAGGCGTTTAATGGTTACAGGGCATTTTTACAGATTGAATAGAAATTTAAAAGGAATAAATTATGGAAAAATTTTTAAAAGGTCAGCAGATTGAAACGACTGTTGTTCAGATTTCGGCGGACAGTGTTTTTGTTGATTTAAATTCAAAAAGCGAAGGAATCATCGACAAGGCAGAATTTATTGATTCTGACGGAAAGTTAAAAATTCAGGAAGGAGATAAAATTAAAGTTTTTTATCTTGGAGAAATTAACGGTGAATTCCGCTTTACTTCGCGACTTTCTTCTGAAAATTCTGATTCTGACATGCTTGAAAACGCGTTTCAGAATAAAATTCCTGTTGAAGGTAAAGTTGAAAAAGAAATTAAAGGCGGTTTTGAAGTTTCGCTCGGTGGGAAAAGGGCATTTTGTCCATATTCGCAGATGGGTTACAAAGAAAAAAAAGAGCCTTCGTATTATGTCGGCCGCGTTTTGACTTTTTTGATTACTGAATTCAAAGAAAATGCAAAAAATATTCTCGTTTCAAATAAGCAGATTCTTCAGCAGGAATACGAAAATCTTCTTGATTCGCTTAAAAATTCAATTTCGGTTGGAAATGTCGTTGAAGGAACTGTAAAATCGCTTCAAAATTACGGGGCTTTTGTAGAAATTGACGGATTTCAGGCGCTTTTGCCGGCTTCTGAAGTTTCGTATGAAAAAATCGATGATTTGTCGGAAGTTTTGAAAATCGGTCAGAAAGTTTCTGTGAAAGTTATAAAAGCAGACTGGTCTTTGAATCGTGTAAGCGTGAGTTTGAAGGCACTTGAAGAAAATCCGTGGGATTCTGTTGAAAAACGATTTAAAGTCGGTCAAAAAATCGACGGTAAAATCAGCCGAGTTCAGGATTTTGGAATTTTTGTAAATCTTGCAAAAGGAATTGACGGGCTTGTTCACATTTCTGCACTGAATGTAGAACGCAATACTAACATTAAAAAAGTTTATTCGCCTGGAGATGATTTTGCCGTTCAAATTAAAGAAATTGATGCAGATGAAAAACGAATTTCTTTAATTCCTGCGTCAACTTCCGAAGAAGAAAAAACTGCAAAAAAATATCTTGATTCTCAAAACGACGATGGAGAAACTTATAATCCGTTTGCTGCCTTGCTGAAAAAGTAAAGTTTTCTAAAACTAAAAGCAGAAGTTTTAAAAAAGTAAGATAACATTAAAAAACCCTGAAATCAAATTTCAGGGTTTTTTATTTTTTATTCAAATTTTATTTGAAATATCTTACGCCGGCTTTAAAAATGTTCTGACAGCTGTTTTCTGTTGGATTTGTCAAAGGATTTCCTGCGATATTTTTTATTAAGTCGAGGCTTGCTCCGTTTTTATCTGTTCCGACAGTTCGTTCGCTGTGACCCATTTTTCCTAAAACATGTCCGTCCGGGCTTGTCATTCCTTCGATTGCAAAAAGTGAACCGTTCGGGTTATCTGGTTCTGTAATGGAAGGATTTCCGTTTTCGTCGGCGTATTGCGTAAAAATCTGACCGTTTTTGAAGAGTTTTTCTGCAAAAGATTTTTCGATTACGATTCGACCTTCTCCGTGGCTTACAGGAACAAGGTGAAGTCTGGAATCTAAAACGCTTTCATCCTGTGCCCATGGGCTTAACGCGCTGACCATTCGTGTTCTGACTACGCGGCTTATATGCCTTCCGATTTTGTTGAAAGTAAGAGTTGGCATATCGGCACTTGGAGATTTAATTTCACCGTAAGGAACAAGACCTGTTTTGATGAGTGCCTGGAAACCGTTACAGATTCCAAGTACAAGTCCGTTTCGTTTTTTAAGAAGATTCATCACTTCTTCTGAAATATGACCTTCGCGTAAAACATTTGCAATGAATTTTCCAGAACCGTCTGGTTCGTCTCCAGCGCTGAATCCTCCGGCAAGTGCAAGAATTTGAGTCTCTTTTAATTCTTTCTGGAGTGCTTCAAGGCTATCTTTTAAGGCTTGAGGAGTATTGTTTGCAAAAACGAGAATTTTTGTTTGTGCTCCTGCGAGGTTGAAGGCGCGTGCCATATCGTATTCGCAGTTTGTTCCTGGAAAAACAGGAATTAAAACTTTTGGTTTTGTGGTAGGATTTGCAAAAACAGAATTCTTTTTAGATTCTGCAAGTGAAGGATGAATTTCTTTTGCAAAATCAGGAAGTTCTTCTTGCAGAGGCGCATTGCTAACCGGTGGAAATACTTCTGAAAGCCTTTGTTCCCAAGATTTTTCTGCTTCATTGAGAGAGATTTGAGTTTCTTCAAATTGTTTTACAGAAATCTGAATTTTTTGTTCCGGGATAGTTTTTCCGAGTTTGAAAATTGTTCCATCGATAAAGGCTCTTTCGTCGAGTTCTGAATCTGATTCTACGATGATTGAACCGTAAAGCGGAGTAAATAAATCGTCCAGCGAAGGAGTCAAATTTGTTGCAAAACCGACTTTAGTTGCACTGAACGGAATGTTTTCAATTTTTATACCGATTCTGTTTCCCATTGCCATTTTTGTTACGGCTTCTGCAATTCCGCCTGCGCATACAGGATACATCGCAAGGATTTTTTTGTTTGAATTTAATTCGTAGAGCGTATTAGAATTTGAAGTGAATGTTTCAAAGTCTGGCGCAAGTTCTTTTGAATACGGAACTGTTACAAGGTAAACATTGCTTCCTTCTTTTTTGAAAGAACCGCTTGTGATATTTTTTACATCATCGCTTGTTACGGCAAAAGAAACCAGAGTGTGCGGAACATTTATGTCTTCGAAAGTTCCTGACATTGAGTCTTTTCCGCCGATTGATGCAGTTCCCATTGCGTTTTGTGCATCGATTGAACCGAGTAAAGCGGCTGCAGGATATCCCCAGGTTTTTTCGTTTACGGCACGCCCGAAGAATTCTTGAAATGAAAGTCGGCACTCAGAAGGTTTTCCGCCCATACATGTAATTTTTGTAAGGGATGAAAGAACTGCTGTCTGTGCTCCATGCCACGGTGACCATTGTCCAACTCGAGGATCATATCCGTGTGCCATAAGGCTTACCGTAGAAGTTTCGTAAGGTGAAACTACAGGAATTTTTGCAACCATTCCGGCTTCCGGCGTGCACTGATATTTTCCACCGAACGGGAATAAAACTGTTGAAGAACCGATTGAGCCGTCGAAGCGTTCTGAAAGTCCTCTTTGTGAACAGCATGCAAGGTCGTTTATGTTTTTAAGCCAAGCATTTTTTAAATCGTTGTTCTGTAAGTCTTCTTTTACTGAATCAAGGGCGTTTGCAAGCGGCGAAAGATTTTGTTCAGCAGGGCTTTCGATTAAGGCAACTGCTTCGTGGTGTGCTCCTGCGGCATCAAGGAAAGTTCGTGCAAGGTTTACGATTGTTTTGCCACGCCATTTTAAGATGAGTCGGTCTGTATCTGTAACATCTGCAACTTTTACGGCGTTAAGGTTTTCTGATTCTGCAAATTTGATGAAGCGTTCTGCATCTTTTTGCCTTACAACGCACGCCATTCTTTCCTGGCTTTCTGAAATTGCAAGTTCCGTTCCGTTAAGGCCTTCGTATTTTTTTGGAACTTTATTGAGGTCAACTTCAAGGCCCGGTGCAAGTTCTCCGATTGCAACTGAAACTCCGCCTGCACCAAAATCGTTACAGCGGCGAATCATAAGGCTTACTTCTTTATTTCTGAAAAGACGCTGAATTTTGCGTTCTTCGACAGCATTTCCTTTTTGAACTTCGGCTGCGGCTGTTGTGACAGATTTTTCTGTGTGAACTTTAGAAGAACCTGTTGCACCGCCGATTCCGTCGCGTCCTGTTCCGCCTCCAAGAAGAATTATCACATCTCCTGGTTCCGGCCGTTCGCGCATTACTGTATTTAAAGGAGCAGCTGCAATTACGGCACCGAGTTCCATTCGTTTTGCCATATAGCCAGGGTGATAAAGTTCTGTTACCTGACCTGTTGTAAGTCCGATTTGGTTTCCGTAAGAACTGAATCCTTGAGCGGCTTCACGGCAAATTTTTACCTGCGGAAGTTTTCCTTTGTGCGTTTTGCTGAGCGGAACTGTCGGATCTGCGGCTCCCGTTACGCGCATCGACTGGTAAACCCATGAACGGCCTGAAAGCGGGTCTCGGATTGCTCCTCCGATACAAGTTGCCGCACCACCGAAAGGTTCGATTTCTGTAGGGTGGTTGTGAGTTTCGTTTTTGAACATTAAAAGCCATGTTTCTTTTTCGTCGCAAGGCTTTCCGTCTTTTCCGTGCGTGTAGTGAACATCGATGTAAATTGAGCAGGCATTGTTTTCTTCGCTTACTTCAAGATTGTCGAGTTTTCCGTGTTTTTTAAGGTATTTGATTCCGATTACGGCCATATCCATGAGGCAGACTGGTTTATCTTTTCTGTCTGCGTAAATTTCTGTCCTCATCGCTTTGTAATTTTCGAGCGATTTTTTGAACAATTCTGAATAAGGTCCATCCTGAATTTTTATGTCTGTAAGTTCTGTTAAAAAAGTTGTGTGGCGGCAATGGTCTGACCAGTATGTATCAAGAACACGGATTTCAGTTTCCGTCGGGTCGCGGTTTTCGCTTTTAAAATAATCCTGAAGGAATTTTATGTCGAGAAGATCCATCGCAAGACCCATTTTCTGACGGTAAGATTCAAGTTCAGGTTCTGCCCATTTTATGAAACCTTCAACAACTGGAATGTCTCCCGGATTTTCTGATTTTATTTTGAGTGTCTCTGGAATGGTTTTATCATCTGTGAGACGGCTGTCGACAGGATTTATAAGGTAGTTTTCTATTTTTTTTATATCATCGCAGGTTGGTTTTCCTGAAAGAATTACCATTTTTGCGCATCGAACTGCAGGCGGTTCTGTTCCGACTTTACAGGTAGATGATAATTCTGCCCTTAAAAGTGAAAGGCATTGTTCTGCACTGTCTGCTCTTTGGTCGTACTGACCTGGAAGATATTCCCAGACGATTACAGTATCGTTTTCAGAAACCGTGATTTTATCGTAATAGACAAAATCGCTCTGCGGTTCGCTGAAAATTCTTGTGGCTGCCGCTTTTGAAACTGTTTCACTTACATTTTCAACATCGTAGCGGTTCAAATAACGAACTCCAGTTACTGCTGAAATTCCCAAAAAATTATTAATTTGTGCCAGATAACTTCCGGCTTCATTTTCAAAACCGGGCTTTCTTTCTACATATAAACGAAACATTCTAATATTATAGTGTTATCGCTTAATGAATTCAATTAATGCCACTTGTAAAAATCAGCCTTTTCAAATTTTCCGTAAAAAAAAGTCATTCAGAGTTTCCTCCAAATGACTTCTTCGGTTTTTATTAAAAATTAGAAGTTGAATGCAACGCCTACAAAGAATTCTGAATTGATGATTGAAATTGAATCAAAATGAGGAGAATAACAATTTTTTTTATTTTTGAGAACATTTTTAACATCTGATTCTGATTTTCGAAAATTGAATTTTTTTCTTGTTGGTTTTATACTTTTTTTTATGGAAAAAAAACGGGCGGTTATCATCGGGGCGAGTGTTATTCAGGATTATCAAAGGATAAAATCTTATTTTAAAAAAGACGATTTTTTTATTTTTTGCGACGGCGGACTTAAACATTCTGAATTTTTAGAAACCGTGCCAGATTTAATCGTTGGTGATTTTGACAGTTACGAAAAAGCAAATTTTATACAGGAAACAATCGTTCTTCCGTGTGAAAAAGACGATACTGATACTTTTTTTGCCGCAAAAGAAGCCTGTAAGCGTGGATTTTCAGAGTTTTTGTTAGTTGGCGTTGCGGGGCTTCGGCTTGACCATACTTTTGCAAACCTTTCGATTCTTTTGTATCTGGATAATTTAAAATTTAATGCGCTTTTAGTCGACGATTATTCTGAAATGCAGATTGTTTCTGCGGGGAAAATTTGTTCTGTAGAAGAGAAGTTTTCTTTTTTTTCTGTGATAAATTTAGACGGTTCAGCAGAAAAAATTTCAATTTCCGGTGCAAAATATCCTTTGACCGATTCTGAAATTCCGTGCGATTATCAGTTCGGAATTTCAAACGAAGTTTTGCGCGGAGAAACTGCTTTAGTGAGCGTGAAAAAAGGTCGTGTTCTTTTAATAAAAATTTTTTAGAGCGAACTTATTCGATGATGGGTTTTCCGGAAATCGGGTGGTAAAAAACTGAAATTTTTCCACCATAAACCGAAGAAAGAATTTCGCTTGTGAAAATTTCGCTGCACTTTCCTTCAAGAAAAATCTGGCGGTTTTCATTTTGTTGAAATTCAGAAATCAAAACGGCTTTTTCTGCAAAATAAGATGCTGAATTTAAATTGTGTGACGAAAAGAGAACGCCTTTTTTGTTTTTTTGCGAAAAATCTTTTAAAAGCATCATAAATTCTTTTTCAAATGAAATGTCAAGAAAATTAAGCGGTTCATCGAGAATTATGAATTTTGCATCCTGAACGAGTGTTCGTGCGAGCCTGATTTTTTGAAATTCTCCGCCTGAAAGTTCAAAAATATTTTTTTCGAGCAGATTTGAAATTTTAAGCGATTCAGTAATCTCAAGGACTTTTTCAAAATCTTTTTCAGTGTAAAACGAAGATTTTTGTGCGAAACGCCCTGAAAGAATAAAATCAAAAACTTCAAAGTTCCAGGCTGGCGTTTCGTTTTGCGGCATGAATGAAATGATTTTCGCGCGTTCTTTAAAATCGAGTTTGTAAAGCGGAATTTTTTCGTTTTGAAACTGAAGAAAAATCTTTGATGATTTTAAAATTTTTTCGTTGAGGCAGGCGATTATTTCTAAAAGCGTTGATTTTCCTGAACCGTTTTTTCCGCAGAGGGCTGTAAAATCATTTGTTTTAAGTGAAAAATTTATGCCGTGAAGAATTTTGCGCTTTCCGTATGAAAACGAAACATTTTCAAGGACGAGAGATAAGTTTTCTGATTGTAAAATTTTATCTGAAATTTTTAATTTTTTCATTTACGATTTGAAATTTCCTTTTTTTAAAATCAGCGAAACGAAAAATGGCGCTCCTAAAAACGACATTATAATTCCAGCTGGAATTTCCTGCGGTGAAAAAATTGTTCGGGCAATTGTGTCGGCTAAAATTACTAAAATTGCACCTGAAATCATCGATGCGGGAACTAAAAATTTTGCTGAAAAACTTAACTTTTTTGAAAAAATGCGTAAAAGATGAGGCGCGATGATTCCTACGAAATTTATTGTTCCGCCTGCGCAGACAGCGCAGCTTGTACTCATTGAAACTGAGAATAAAATAAGTATTTTGAAAATATGCACATTTAAACCGAGTGTTTTTGCGCTTTTTTCGCCTGTAATCATCAAATCTAATGGGGAACTTAAAAAAATCATCATTATAACTGAGGATATTCCAGGAATCAAAATGAATTTAAGTTCTTTCCAGCCGCGTCCGCTGAAACTTCCTAAAATCCATGAATAAATCCCGGAAAAATCTTTTGATTTTGAAAGAATTATCACTGAGGAAAATGCCGAACAGAAATTTCCGAGCGCAATTCCAAAGAGAAGAATTATGGCTGTTTTGCTTTTTGAAAATGCTGAAACGGTGCACAGAAGAAATCCTGCGATTAATGCTGAAAAAAATGCAGAAATATTGAGCGATGAAAAAATAAATGCAGAAGAAAATCCGAGTGAAGTCAGAATGAATTTTGAAACAACTGCTCCAAAAGTTGCCGACGCGGAAAGTCCTAGAATTCCGCTTTCTGCAAGTGGATTTTGAAAATAGTTTTGGAAAATTGCACCGCTTCCTGCCAAAAGTGCCCCTGCAAAAATATTTAAAAAAAGCCGCGGAAGCCTGATTGAAAAAATTATCGTGTGTTCAAATGAATTTTTGTCGGAAAATGCTTTTAAAATCTGCTGAAAACTGAATTTCTGCTGCCCTGTAAAAAGACAGGCAAAAAAAATTAAAATCAGTGAAAAAATTGCAAGTGAAAAAAATAAAATCGTTTTCTGTTTCTTTTTTTTTGCTTCAGTTTTGTAGGAAAACAAATTTAAATCTCCGGGTGAAAAATTTTTAAAAGAATTTCTATGCTTTCTGCGATTCTTGAGCCCGGTCGCGTTATAAAATTCGCATCGAGCGGGAAAATTTTTTGTTCTTTTACGGCAGAAAGATTTTTCCATGCATAGCGGTTTTGAATTTTTGTTTTTCCGTTTAAGTTTTCGCTTGGAAAAATTATTACATCTGGATTTTTAAAAAGAATTTCTTCTTCGCTGACTAGAGGATAATCTGCGTTTATTGAATCGAATATATTTTTTCCGCCGGAAATCGAAATTAGTTCTGTTATGAAAGAATTTTTCCCGATGGACATCAGGGGCGAATCCCAAACTTCCCAGTAAACTGAAACTTTTGGAAGGTTTTCTGTTTTTGCTTTTATTTGATTTAAACAGTTTTGGATTTTTTGAGCATTTTTTTGTGCAGTTTCGGCGTTTCCTGTAATTTTTCCGAGGTTCAAAAGGTCGTTTAAAATCATTGAAACTGAGTTTTGCGATAAAATATAATAATTTATTTTCTGGCTTTCTAAAAATTCTGTAAGGTAATCGTGCATTCCGCTTGTAAGGCAGACTAAATCCGGTGAAAATGAAAGAAGTTTTTCCTGTGAAATTGATTTTCCGTCGAATCCGCCTAAACTTTCAATCTGTAAAATTTCTTCCGGGTAATCGCAGAAATCTGTTCGTGCAGCAATTTGTGAAACGGCTCCGGCTTCTGCTAAAAGTTCTGTTGCAGCCGGTGAAAGGCTTACGATTCTTTTTGGAATTATTTTGTTGAATTCGGCGTAATTTTCGATTTTTTGCGGATTTTGAATTTTTTCTTTTTTTGAACTGCACGAAAAAAATGCAACGACGAATAAAAACGCCTGAAGGAATTTTAATTTTTTCATTTTTGTTTCCAGAGTGAACATCTGTTTTTGCCGGCCTGTTTTGCTTCGTACATCGCTTTGTCGGCGTTTGTGATTACAAGATTTAAATCTGTTGGGTCTGGGATGTTTTGGTTTGAGCAAATTCCCATGCTGAATGTCATGTAACGGTTTTCAGGAACAGAAATATTTTCGCCTAAAAATTTTGACAGTTCCGGGATGAAGAATTTTTTTGAGATAAGGACATTTCTGATTCTGTCTGAAAGAATTTTTGCGTTTTTTGCCGGCGTTTCAGGAAGAATAATTACGAATTCATCGCCACCGAACCTTGAAAGAAAATCTACATGGCGGAAAGTATTTTTGAGAAGAATACTGAAATTTTTCAGCATAAAATCGCCTGCTTTGTGCCCGAAAGTGTCGTTGTAATATTTGAAATTGTCAAGGTCAATGAAGCAGATTGTGAAAGTCGGCGTAAAATTCTTTTTTTGAATGAGCCGTTTTGTTTTTTGCGAAAGATTTTCCAGGTGCTCGATTAAAGTTGCCCTGTTGTTCATTTTCGTGAGTGCATCGATTGTGGAAGCCTGAATCATTGATTCCTGCTGTTTTTGCATGATGATTTTATTTTGAATAATCGACATTATGATGTTTAAAGTCTGCTGATTTTCCAGAGTGATTTTGTTTTTTTCGTTTGGAAGAATTACGATTCCGAGTTTAAATTTGAATTTTGACAGGTTTGTAAAAAGGCATCCTGTAAGTTTATCCTGAACAATCGGGCGGTGGCTTGAGAGGTTGAAATAATATTCGCAGTTTTCAACTAAAGGAATTTTTTCGTTGTTGAAAGTCGCTGAATAAATTTGCCATTTTTCTGGAGTTTCTTCTAAATAGTAAACTGCATCGCTTGCCGTATAATCTAAAACTGATTTTATGATTGTCTGAATGTATTTTTTTAATGTGTAGCCTTTTGAAGAAATCGAAATGATTTTGTTCATAAACTGGGAATCGATTACTTTTGCGTGAAGGTCGTTAGTGATTTTTTCTTTGTCGGCAGTAGATTTTATGTAATTTGGTTCAAAATTGAGTTCTCCGAAATCTTCGTGCAATTTTTGGAATTCTTCTAAAGTGAGTGAAGATTTTCCTTTTGTGTAGAATGTAAAATTGTTCTTTTGTGCGATTTCAAAGCCGCGTTGAAAATATTTTTTTGCTTCTGCAGAAAGTTTATTCTTTTTTAAAAAATGCGCAAATTCGTAGAGAATGAATACTTCTGAATGTTCTTTTGGTTCGTTTACTTCTCTGTAGTAGATAAATCCTTCTTCAAAAAAGTCGAGTCCTTCTTTAATGTGTTTTGCGTGAATTAAACTTGTTGCCTTTATATAGTAGAAAAGCGGTTTTATGGCTTCTGAATAATAATTCTGGCTTTTTAAAATATTGTTGAAAGTAAATTCGGCGTGAAGGAAATCTCCGTTGTCGATGTCGATGATTGTTCTGTAAATGAGAATGTTGTTGATTTCTGGAACATAGGAATTGTTTGCGGTTTTGTCAAAATTGAAAAGTTTTAAAATATAAATGATGAGATTTAAAAGTTGTCCAGCGTTCTTGTAATTCCGTGAAAAAAAGAGCGGAAGTGCAAGGTTTCTAAGAGTATCTGTTACAGAAGCGTAATCTCGCAATTCTGTGAAGCGTTTTGTAAATGGCTTTAAGATTTCATACGCTTTTTTGTAGTTTGCTGATGTAAGATAATTGTATGAAAAAAGATTTAACTGTTCGATTATGAAAGAAATTTCACCAATTTTATCGCGCAAGCGTTCTGATTTTGAATAATACGAAGCGGCTTTGTCTTTTTCTTGAAAAATTTCGTAGATGAAACCGATTGCGTTGTAGAGTTCAGCAAGATTGTATTCGTTTTTTGATTTTTCGATTAAGTCTTCGGTTTCTAGAAGTGTCGGTAAAACTGTGTTGCGAAGAATTTTTAAATTGTCCAGATAACAGGTTGGAACATTTATGAGCGTGTAGGCATAATTGTTTAAAAGATTGTGTTTTTGTAATTCTGAACAGGCTTTTTTGTAAGTATCTACGAGGAACGAAGAATTTCGTCTGTCGCACGCTGAATAGGTGAGCATCAAGGCATAGGCGTAAAAGACGGAATCATGATTGTTCTGCAATTTCTGGAGGACGAGACTTGCGTATTTGAGTGCTTTTGAGTTCATTTTACGCAGAAAATAAGTGTAACCCAGATAGTAAAAACTTTTTATTGAAATTTCATCGTCGACCTGTGAGTTTAAAACGACATTGAAATAAACTGAAGCGTTGTTCGGGTCGTTTGCCGTAAAAAAATTGAGTGCAACTTCAAATAGAAGCTGTCGCTGCTGAAGCGGTGTTATGTGAAAACTATTTATCTCGTTTAGAATTCGTTTGTTTATAGTAATCTGCTGGTCGATTGCCCTGAACGCGCGTATGTTTTTGATGGTTTGAATAAAATCATCGAAAAATTCGAAAACGAGTGGAAGTTCTTTTTTAGGCTGAGTAAAACCTGTTGATGCAAAGCCGTCAAAAATTTCCAGGAAGTTGTCTTTTTGGTGAATTTCGTTGAAAAATTCTGAAAGACGGCGTTTTGAAATGTTTGTTTCGTTTATGTTGAAGGAAAAAATTATTTTTGAATTTATGTCTGCATTTTCAAGGCTTTTGATGATTTGAATTGCTTCTGTGTTTAAAAACTGACAGTTTTGAATGAGAAAAATTTTTGGGGGAAGAATTTGCAAAAGTTTGCAGATTGAATTTTTGCACTGCTGTTTTTCGTAAAATGTCTGCGCAATTATAAAATCATCATAGCGCGGAAGAACTTTTTCGTTTTGAATGTAGCCTGAAAACGCTGGAATTAACGCAGGATAAACAAACTGTTCAATTTGTTCTTTTGAAGGTGAAAGAATTTTTAATATTTGAAGAAAAGGAGCAAGTGGAGAAAAATTATCACGCAAGTCTATAGTATAAACCTGCTTTTCAGAAAGAATGTTACAGTCCTGAATTGAAGATGTGGACGATGTTATATAACAGATTTTTTCATCTTTATTCAAGAAAAAATCAGATAAAAAAACTGAAATAATATCTTTTGTCTCCATTTTTCCATTTTACTTTTTGTTTTATATTTTGTCTATGATTTTTTTTTTAGAAGGCATATCTAAAGTCTTTCCTAAAGATAGAAAGGCTGTCTAAAACCTGACAGATCTCAGACAGCCCTAAAAACGGAGTTTATTTATGAAAGAGCCTCAGAAAGCGAGGTAATTTTATGGACTTTATTTTAAAAGCCCTAAAATTCGTTCTTTTGGAATTGCACCGACGGATTGATTTATGATTTTACCGTTTTTGAATATATAAAACTGAGGAATGCTTGTAATGTTGTATTTTTGAGCAAGATTTCCTTCTTCATCAACATTGACTTTACAGAATTTATATTCCGGGTGCTCTTGTGAAAGTTCTTCTATTAATGGGCTGACCATTCTGCATGGAGCGCACCAGCTTGCCCAGAAATCAACTAAAACAGTTTTGTCGCTTTTTAAAACTTCATCTTCGAAATTTAAATCATTTAATGTTACTACGCTCATATTACCTCCAGTTAAGCAAGTTTTAGACACTAAGGCAGTGAATAAAAACTTTGCTTAAAAATAATGAAACTTTCTGCTGTTTTCTACTGTAAATATAACAAAAATAATGTAAAATAGAAACAAAAAAATTGGTGGATTTTATGTCGGAATTAAAACAATTGCTCGGAAAACAGATTCTTTTCTTTGATGGCGGAACAGGTTCTGTTCTTCAAAGCTGGGGATTGAAGCCTGGTGAACTTCCGGAATTATGGAATGTTGCAAAACCAGAAAAAATCATTCAGCTTCACAAAAATTATTTTGATTCCGGGGCAAACATAATAAAAACAAACACATTCGGTGCGTATTCATTAAAATTTCCTGATTCCGAAGGCGAAACTTCGCAAATCGTATCTTCAGGCGTAAATGTTCGTTTTCCAACTTTAAAAAATGTAATTTATTCTGCCGTTGAAAATGCAAAAAAAGCGCGTGAATTAAACGGTGAAAAAAATAAATTCATCGCGTTAGATTTAGGCCCGTGCGGTAAACTTTTAAAACCGATGGGAGATTTAGATTTTGAAGAGGCAGTTTCGATTTTTAAAACTTCAATTTTATATGGTCTTGAAAAAGGCGTAGACGCAATTTTAATCGAAACGATGAACGATTCTTACGAAACAAAAGCGTGTGTAGTTGCCGCAAAAGAAGCAAAAGAAATTCTTGGACTTTCTGAAATTCCAGTTTTTGTGACAAATGTCTACGACGAAAAATCTTCTCTTTTAACTGGCGCAAATCCAGAAACGATGACTGCGATTCTTGAAGGGCTTGGAGTTGATGCTTTGGGATTAAATTGCAGTCTTGGACCTGAACAAATGATTGGTGTGGTTGAGCGCCTTATAAATTCTTCCAGCATTCCTGTAATCGTAAATCCAAACGCAGGGCTTCCTCGCGAAGAAAATGGAAAAACGGTTTACGATGTTTCACCTTCTGTTTTTGCTGAGAAAATGCTTGAAATTGCGAAAATGGGCGCTGCTGTTTTGGGCGGATGCTGCGGAACGACTCCTGAGTTTATAAAAGAAACTGTTTGTGCTGTAAAAAAAGCGTCAAATTCTTCAGATTCAAAAATTCCGCTTTTTAAAGAAATAAATCAAAAAAATAAAACTGTAATTTCTTCTTATACGCATACGGTTGAACTTTCTTCAGAAAAGGTTCCGGTTTTGATTGGAGAACGCATAAATCCGACTGGAAAAAAGAAATTTAAAGAAGCGTTAAGGTCGTCAGATATTCCGTATATAATTCATCAGGCTCTTGAGCAGGAAGAAGCGGGCTGTCATGTCCTTGATGTTAATGTAGGGCTTCCAGAAATAAACGAAGAAGAAATGATGGTAAAAGTCATCACGGAACTTCAGGCTGTAACAAATCTTCCGCTTCAAATTGATTCTTCAAGTCCTGAAGTAATTGAAAAAGCGTTAAGACGATATAACGGGAAGGCTCTTGTAAATTCCGTAAATGGAAAACAGCATATTATGGACGCAATTTTTCCAATCGTAAAAAAATACGGCGGAGTTGTAGTTGCCCTTACGCTAGATGAAAATGGAATTCCTGAAACAAGCGAAGAAAGAATTAAAATCGCTGAAAAAATTTATGAAAACGCTTTAAAATGGGGAATAAGCAAAAAAGATATTGTCGTAGATGCTTTAACAATGTCAATCAGTTCCGACACAAATGCGGCAAAAGCAACGCTGGAAACTGTAAAAACAATTACAGATAAATTCGGCGGAAACACGATTTTGGGCGTTTCAAACATTTCGTTCGGGCTTCCAAACAGAGAAATAGTTACTTCTTCGTTTTTTACGCTTGCAATGCAGGCCGGGCTTTCTTCTGCGATTATGAATCCGCTTTCCGATGAGATGATGAAGGCGTATTATTCGTTCTGCCTTTTAACAGGAAAAGACAAAGATTGTCTTAATTATATAGATTTTGCTTCCCGCTATTCAGAAAAAAAAGAAAAGGAAAAAATTCTTCTTTCATCTGAAGGCGTAAAAACAGAAATTAAAAATTCCGTGTCAGATTTGAATGTTTCTGATTCTCAATTGTCACCGCTTTCAAATTCGATAATTCATGGTTTAAAAGAAGATTCTGCAAAAATTACTTCGGAACTTTTAAAATCGGTTGAAGCAGTAAAAATCATCGATGCTCATATAATTCCGGGGCTTGATTTTGTGGGGCAAAAATTCGAACAGAAAAAAATGTATCTTCCTCAGCTTTTGATGGCGGCAGAAGCGGCAAAGTCGGCGTTTTCAGAAATAAAATCGTATCTTGAAAAAACTGGTAAAAAAGGCGAACCTAAAGGAACTGTAATTATTGCAACTGTTCACGGTGACATTCACGACATCGGGAAAAATATCGTAAAAGTTCTTTTGGAAAATTACGATTTTAATGTAATTGATTTGGGAAAAGATGTTCCGCCTGAAAAAGTTGTGGATTCTGCTGTAAAAAATAATGTAAAACTTGTCGGATTAAGCGCCTTAATGACGACGACAGTTCCTGCAATGAAAGAAACAATTGACCTTTTGCGGAAAGCCTCTCCTTCTGTGAAAATTTGTGTTGGCGGGGCTGTAATGACTCAAGAATACGCAGACAAAATCGGGGCAGATTTTTATGGAAAGGATGCAATGGCAACTGTAAATTACGCGCAAAAAGTTTTTGAAGTTGCCTCAAAATAAAAAATTTGGAGATAATATGAAAGAACTATCAATCAAAACTGAACTTGAATCAAATTCTTATCCTGGACGCGGAATTATCGCAGGACTTTCAGAAGACGGAAAATACGCTGTTTCTGCATATTGGACAATGGGTCGAAGTGCCGGAAGCCGGAACAGAATTTTCGTTGAAGAAGGTGAAGGCATTAAAACTCAGGCATTCGATTCGTCTTTAATCGCAGGGGATCCAAGTTTAATCATTTATTCTGCGGTAAAAGTTTTAGGTAAAAAAACAATCGTTACGAACGGCGACCAGACTGATACAATTTTTGATGGCTTAAAAAATGGTCTTACTTTTGAACAGTCACTTCAAAGCCGAAAATACGAACACGATGCACCGAATTACACTCCGCGCATTTCAAGCGTTTTAGACATTGAAGGAAAAAAATTAAAATTCTCTCTTTCAATTTTAAAAAGCGATTCTGGAAATCCTGAAAATACGCTTCGCTTCACTTTTGATTATGACAATCCTTTAAAAGGTCAGGGAAGATTTATTCACACTTATATGGGCGACGGCAATCCGCTTCCAAGTTTTGAAGGTGAACCAAAATTAGTAAAAATCGAAGGCTCAATCGATTCGTTTGCTGAAAATATCTGGAAGGCTTTGAACGCAGAAAATAAAGTTTCGCTTTTTGTTCGTTTTATCGATATTGAAAGCGGAAAATATACAACAAAAATCTTTAATAAAAATGTTTAATATGAGAATAATAACTCCAGCAGAAGCCATTGTTAAAAATGTCTGTAAAATAAAGCCAGGTGAAAAAGTCCTCATAATTGCAAATCCAAAAACTTACCTCTTCGCACAGCGAATTTACGATGTTTGCATTTCTTACAAGGCAAAAGCTTCTCTTATCATTCAGGAAGCAAAAACTTCTTTTGATAACGCAGAAGATGCAGTGCTTGCTGCAATAAAATCTGAACCTGATGTCTGTTTTTCAATATCAGAGATAAAACTCGGAAAAGACCCTTATTCTGCAAAAACGCCTTTAAAAAATTCTCAAGGTGAAGAGTTTACGCATATTTTTGATTTTCTTCTCGAAGGAAAAAAAACTATGCGAGCAGTCTGGACTCCCGGCATTACAGAAGATATTTTTAATCGGACTGTGAACATTGATTACGAAGAAATTTCAGATTACTGTGAAAAACTTGAAAAAATTTTTGACGGTGTTCAAAGCATTCATGTAACTGCAAAAGGCGGAACAGATATTTTTATTCCTGTTCAGGGAAGAAAACTTTTAAAAGATGATGGAAATTTTTCTATGCCCGGAACAGGCGGAAATATTCCAGCCGGTGAAGTATTTATAAGTCCTAATAGGGGAGTTTTAAAAGATGGCTCTTGTACTCACGGAAAGATTGTTTTTGACGGTTCCATGACTTTCAGCGACGGAGATTCAATTTTAAATACTCCTATTGAATGTACGGTTGTTGACGGTTTTGTAAAAGAGATTTCCGGTAAAGAAGAAGCGGAGCGCCTTTTAAAAACTATCACAGAAGCTGAAAGCCTCTCGTTTGAATACGAAAAATCCGGGAAAATTCCTTCTGGAATGGGAAAAATTTATGCTGAAAACGCAAGAAATATCGGAGAACTTGGAATCGGTTTAAATATTTTTGCAAAAATAAATGGAAATATGCTTGAAGATGAAAAAGCGTTTTCAACTTGTCATTTTGCAATCGGTGAAAATTACGATAATGACGCTCCGGCTTTGATTCATCTTGATGGACTTGTAAGAAATCCTACGATTACGCTGAGTTTTAAAAATTCTTCTGATGTTACAATTATGAAAGACGGGAAATTTATCTTGTAAATTTTTTGTAGATGGCTTCAATTTGTTTGCTGTAGATGCCTTTAGAGTCGTACATTATAAGCGGCTCTAAAACTTTTACACCGTTGTTTGCGTTTTTTCTTGCTTCAACAAGAATCATTACGGGCGGCTTTTCTATGAACGGAAAAACAAATTGAAGCCTTTTTATTTTAAAAGAATGTTTTTCCATTAGGATAAAAATCTCATCGAGGCGTTCGCTTCTGTGAATCATGAAAAATCTTCCGTGCGATTTTAAAATTTTTTCTGCAGAAGAAATTACATCCTCGAGCGTGCATAAAATTTCGTGTCGTGCAATGTTTTTGCTTTCTGACGGATTTAATTTTCCTTGAGTTGTTTTTATGTAAGGCGGATTTGAAATTACAGTGTTGCAGAAAGATTGTGAAAAGATTTGACTTGCGTTTTTTAAATTTCCTTCGTGGATTTGAATTTTTTCTGAAAGTTCGTTTAATTCTACGCTTCGTCTTGCCATAGAAACAGATTCAGGCTGAACTTCCAAAGCGTGAATTTTTTTTGCTGGAGAATCAGCAAGCAGAATTGGAATTATTCCTGTTCCGGTGCCAAATTCAACAACGATGTCGCCTTTGCGGATTTCTGAAAAACCTGCAAGAAGGTAGGCATCGATTCCGAACATAAATCTTTCTTTGTTCTGAATGATTTTACGCCCGTTGTTTTTTAAAATGTCGATTTGTTCATGCGGTTTTAATTCTGTTTGAAAATCTGATTCCCCAGAAATCATTTATTCTGCTTTCCACAGTCCGTGAAGATTGCAGTATTCGTAAACGGCTTCGATTTTTTCGTCTGCTGAAAGAGCAAATTCTGCTTTTGGTTCGTCAGTTGGGCGAAGATATTTGATTTGATATCCTTTATTTGTTTCGATGCAGATGAATTTAATGCTGTGTTCTGGTGTCATTGGGTGAAGAACAGAACCAACTGTTACATAACAGGTATTTCCTTCGATTTTGTATGCTGGAATATGTTTTTCTGTTGCAGCATCTGTTGTTCCTGGTCTTAATTCTGTCATTGGTTTTCCACAACATACTGTTGGAGCCATTGATTCTTCGATTACGCAGATGATTTTTCCGCATACTTCGCATTTGAAAAATTGCATAGTTTTACCTTTCCTATAAAATTGATTTAAAGCTGCTGTCTGACAGGCAATTTATGGCAGGCAGATTGCTTTTTTATGAATAATATTTTATCACACTACCAGAATATATAAAAGTGTATCTTTAAAATTTCTGAATTTTTAGATTATTTGTCACGGAAATCTGTGATGTACCGGTAAAGAAATTCTGCGGTGCCTTCGATTCCGAGTTTGCTCATATTTACTGAGATGTCGTAAGAAGAAGCTTCTCCCCATTTTGTTTTGCAGAATGTGTTGTGATAGGCACTTCGGCGTTTGTCGTGCTTTTCCATTGCATTTTCTGCTTCTTTTTTTGAAAAATTTCTGTGCTTCATGATTCTTGAAAGTTTGTCTTCGTAATCTGCGGTGATGAAAATGGAAACAGTTTCTGCGATTCCTTTGAAAATTTCGTCGGAACACCGTCCGATTACAATAAAGGAATCGCCATCAGCAGCTTTTGATTTTAAAAGGGCAAATTGAAGTTCAGCGACATTCACGGCAGGATTATTTGAATAACCGCGCACAGTTCTGCTGAAAAAATGATGTTTCGGGCGTTCGTCGTATTTTGAAAGGTCTTCAACATTTGCTCCGTTCTGAATTGCAACTTCATCGAGAATGTTTCTGTCGTATAAATCAAGACCGAGTTTTTTTGAGAGTTTTTCACCGATTTCGTGCCCTCGGCTTCCATATTCGCGTCCGATTGAAATTATTAATTGTTTTTTCATTTTAACCTCGCTTATAAATATCTGATAAAAATGATGAATGTGCTGATTGCAAGTACGATAATCGTTGCCGGCGCACTGATTTTGCAGTATTTTCCCCAGCTGACAGGATGACCTGCTTTTGCAATCATTGAAGTTCCGACGACATTTGCACTTGCTCCGATTGGAGTTGCAGAACCGCCGATGTCTGTTCCCATTGCAAGGGCGTAGGCCATAGTTGGAAGCGCGATTCCAGTTGTTTTTGCCAGAGCCTGAATTACAGGAACCATTGTTGCCGCAAACGGAATGTTGTCGATGAATGCTGAAGCGATTGCCGAAACCCAGATTAAAATTGCAATCATCAAGTATGCGTTTCCGCCGGAAATTTTTTGAATAAACTGTGCAATTAAAATAAGAATTCCAGTCTGTTCAAGTCCGCCGACAACGATAAAAAGTCCGATGAAAAAAATTACAGTCTGCCAGTCGACTTTTTTTAGAATTTCATGTATGTGTTTTCCGCCACAAATTAATGTGAGAATTGCAATGAAAACTCCGATTGCTGCAACTGAAAAGTGAGTCGTTGAATGAGTTACAAGAAGGATTACTGCGATTATGAAAATTATCGTGCTGAAAATAAATCCTTTTTTGTCTGTAATCGCTTCTTTTGGAGATGGAAATAGAGTTGTGTCGACATTTTCCGTGCAGACTAAAAATTTTTTACATGTTAAAAAGAAGTAAATAATCGTAACGACTAAAGAAATTGCTGCGATTAAACCTGTATTTATTACAAAATCAAGGAAAGTGAGGTTTAATGAAGTTCCGATGATGATGTTCGGCGGGTCACCGCACATTGTTGCAGAACCTCCTAAATTTGCACAGAAAATTTCTGCTAAAACCATGCTTAGCGGATTGAATTTCAGCATTTTGGAAAGTTCTACTGTAACGGCTGCAAGAAAAAGAATTACGGTGATTGAGTCGATGAACATTGCAAGAATGAACGAAATCAGCATGAAAGAAATAAAAATCGGGATTATTTTGTATTTTACAGCTTTTGCAATGCACATACAAAGCCATCTGAAAAATCCGACTCTTGCCATTCCTTCGACCATAATCATCATTCCGACGATAAAAAGAATTGTAGCCCAGTTTACGCCGCCAGATTCTGATTCTCCAGTCGAATACCAGAAATTTAGAGTAAAAATTCCGTGAAGATTCAGCGTATTTTTTATTGATTCAACGACATTGTAATTTTTTCCAAAATAAAAATTATCGATATTCATTCCGAATGTGAACACGAGGATAATTGTCAAAATTCCTGCAAAAAGTGTTACAAAGTGGCGCGGAAGAATTTCTGTGATAATCAGGAAAAACATTACAAGAAAAATTAATACAGCAAAAATCTGTGCAATCATAATTTTGTCCTGCTTAAAGTGAAAATTTTGAAGGGAATCTTAAAAAACTTTAAGGTTTTCAAAGATTTTCTTGATTATAGTGAGAAATTGAATCTTTGTGAACAACTTTTTAAATGTTGTAAATGCAAACTGTACGATTTTCCGCAAAGAAAATTCTGAAATTTTAAGGTGCAGTTTTGGATTTTTTTTTGAGGATTTGAATGTTCATTTTTATTGATTTTGAAAGATGAAAAAGTTATCTTTAAATTGAGCTTGTTTTATGTTTTTGCCTGTAGAGATTTTTATATTTTGGAGGAAAGTATGAAAAAATTTATTATTGGAACGGTATTGTTTTGTCTGTCGTTTGCATTTTCACAGAATTACCCGAATGCTTCGGATTCAAATCCTGAAAAAATGCAGTGGATGCAAGGTTTTCCGCCTGCAAAAGAAAAAACTCTTCATGCTCAGGACGGTTCTTATTTCGTTTTTCCCGGACTTCGCTATAGTGTAAATCATATGCAGGAATTTTCACTTACGCGAACTGTTTCTGCTCCAAAAGAAAAACTTTATTCTGTAAAAACAAAATACGATGATAAAATCGATTCAATTATGTTTACGCCGTGGGATTCTGATAAACCGATGACTTTTGCGGAATCTCTTGATGCAAATTATACAGACGGAATTGTAATTCTTCACAAAGGAAAAATTGTTTACGAAAAATATCCGGCTGGTTTAAAACAGGATGGAGTTCATGCGGCGATGTCTGTAAGTAAGTCTTTCACAGGAACAATTGCTGCAATTCTCGTTTCAGAAGGAATTTTAGATCCGTCAAAAAAAGTTTCAGAATATATTCCAGAATTAAAAGACAGCGGTTTTGCAGATGCGACTGTTCGTCAGGTTATGGATATGACGACTGCGATTCAGTATAGCGAAGATTATAATAATCCTGATGCTGAAGTCTGGAAATATTCTGCTTCCGGGAATGTTTTTAGACCTTCTGATTACAAAGGACCTCAAAATTATTACGAATATCTTGCAACCGTGAAAAAAATCGATGGTCAGGAACACGGCGAAAAATTCGGTTACAGAACAGTAAACACTGAACTTCTTGCATGGATAAATTCGCGGGTAACAGGAAAAGGACTTACGGAACTTATTTCAGAAAAAATCTGGAAACCGCTCGGTGCGCATTACGATGGATATTATCAGGTTGACCCTTCTGGAATTGCGTTTGCAGGCGGTGGTTTCAGTTTAAATCTTCGCGATATGGCGATGTTCGGGGAAATGCTTAGAAATGGCGGAAAGTTAAACGGAAAACAAATTATTCCTGAAAGTGCGGCTTTGGATATTGCAAAAGGAGGTTCAACGCAGGAATATAAAGAAGTTTTTGCAAAAAGCGAAGAATATCCAAAGTTAAAGGACTGGAGTTATCACAATATGTGGTGGATTACAAATAATTCTCACGGAGCATATATGGCTCGAGGCGTTCACGGTCAGGCAATTTACATCGATCCAAAAGCAGAAATGGTAATCGCGCGATTTGCTTCAACTTATCTTGCATCGAACAAATACATTGATCCGCTTTCAATTCCTGCTTATGAGGCGGTCGCTGATTACTTATTGAAAAAATAATTTGAAATTATGATTATTTGAGTTCTTCGTATTCCCGGATTCTGTAATTTACGCCGAGCGATTTTGCAAGTTCAAGACATTTTTCTTCGTCTTCTTGCGAAATTGTAGTTTTAACAGTTGTGAAAGTTACTTCCGGGACATACTTTTTTGCGTTCCGGGCAAATTCTAAGAGTGCGGGAAACGCTTGTTCTTTGAAAATCGGACGGACTGTGTTCTGATAAATTTGTGGATTGCTTGAGTTTAAACTTATAGAAACAGAATCGATTAATCCTTTAAATAAAGGTGTTATGTCTTTTTTGTTTATGAGATTTCCAAGTCCGTTTGTGTTAATTCTTACTGGAATCGAATAATTTTCTTTGATAAAACTCGCCGTCTGCAAAAGAACATCTAAGGCTTCAGTTGGTTCGCCGTAACCGCAGAATACGATTTCTTTGTAATTTGAAACATCCGTTTGAAGGAATTCTGAACGGATTTCTTCAAATGAAGGTTCATGAAGAAGCCACAAAGTTTCGATGTGAGGAAACTCATTTTCTTTGCTTGTTCGAATGCAGAAAGTGCAGTTACACGGGCATTTGTTTGTTAAATTGATGTAAAGAGCGTTTTTTACGGAATACAGAATTGTCATTGCTTTTTTCATTTTTGTTCTACCGTTGTCGATTTTATCACAACTGATAATTCTGTCCAAGTATTAACGGTTTTTATTCATTTCGTAAAATTACATAAGTGATTTTTTGCATTTTATTAAATTTTGGAGGTTTTATGAAAAAAATCGCATTTTTTGATGTAAAGCAGTATGATATTGCTTCTTTTGACAAGTTCAACGGGAAAGACGGTCTTTCATTTAAGTATTTTGAAACCCGACTTACGCCTGATACGGTTCAGCTTGCGCGCGGATTTGACGGAATCTGTGTTTTTGTAAATGATATTTTAAATCGCGAAGTTCTTGAAAAACTTTATGAATACGGAATAAAAATGATTGCCCTCAGGTGCGCCGGTTTTAATAATGTTGATTTGGATTATTGCCACGGAAAATTTAAAATTTTCAGAGTTCCAGCGTATTCTCCGTATGCAGTTGCAGAACACGCGATGGCGCTTCTTTTAACTTCAATCAGACGAATTCACAAAGCGTATATCAGAACAAGGGATTTTAATTTTTCGTTGAATAATTTAACTGGTTTTGATTTGCACGGAAAAACTGTCGGTGTAATTGGAACTGGAAAAATCGGGCGGGTTTTCATTGATATTTGTAAAGGCTTTGGAATGAAAATTCTCGCTTATGATAAATTTCCTTCTGATTCTTCGGATTTTGAATATGTTTCTCTTGAGCGTCTTTTTTCAGAAAGCGATATAATTTCACTTCATTGTCCGCTTACGGAAGAAACAAATCATATTATAAACTCAGAGAGCATTTCAAAGATGAAAAAAGGCGTTGTAATTCTCAATACTTCTCGAGGCGCTTTAATCGATGCAGAGGCTCTTTTAGAAGGAATAAAAGAACGAAAAATCGGTGCAGCGTGTCTTGATGTTTATGAAGAAGAAGCCGGAGTTTTCTTTAACGATGTTTCAGGTCATATTCTTTCTGATGATATTCTTGCTCGCCTTTTATCGATGCCGAATGTAATTATTACTTCTCACCAGGGATTTTTAACCGAAGAAGCGCTTTCAAATATTGCGGAAACAACTGTGAACAATATTCTTGAATGTGAAAAAACTGGAAATTGTAAAAACGAAATATAAAGAAAAACCTCTAAAAACAAAGTCTTTAGAGGTACTTTTTGAAAAGATAATCTTTAGTTTTTTATCAAGTTCAGAAAAATGAATATATTCGTTCTGCTGAACTTGATTTTTTATTTAGAAATGAATTAACAGATTACTTTGCTAAATATTCATTTATTGCGCTTGCGGCTTTTCTGCCTTCGCCCATTGCAAGAATAACTGTAGCGGCGCCAAGAACGATATCTCCGCCTGCCCAGACTTTTGCCTTGCTTGTAAGCTGTTTTTCGTCTACTGAAATGTGACCTTTTGAATCCTGATTTAAACCTGGAGTTGTTTTAACAAGAAGCGGATTTGAACCGTTTCCTAAAGCGACAATCATTGCATCACAAGGAATTTCGTGTTCTGAGCCAGGAATTGGAACAGGACTTCGTCTGCCGGAAGCATCTGGTTCTCCAAGTTCGTAAGAGAGAACTTTTACGCCGCAAACTTTGCCTTCTTCGTTTCCTAATACTTCTACAGGATTTTCAAGGAATCTGAAATTAACGCCTTCTTCTTCTGCGTGAGCAATTTCTTCTAATCGAGCAGGCATTTCAGCTCTTGTTCTGCGGTAAACGATGTCGACTTCTTCGGCTCCAAGACGGAATGCCATTCTTGCTGCGTCCATTGCAACATTTCCAGCGCCACAAACTACTACATGTTTTGCATCGTATATAGGCGTTGCTGCGTGTTCTTTATCGTAGCCTTTCATAAGGTTTGCGCGAGTTAAATATTCGTTTGCACTGAAAACTCCGATTAAATTTTCTCCAGGAATTTTCATAAATTTTGGAAGACCAGCGCCAGTTCCAACAAAAGCGGCATCGAAATTCTTTTCTTCAAGAAGCTGATCCAAAGTATTTGTTCGGCCTACAAGGAAATTGAAGTCAAATTCTACGCCCATTTTTTTGAGATTGTCGATTTCATTTTGAACGATTGCCTTTGGAAGACGGAATTCTGGAATTCCGTACATCATAACTCCACCGGCTTTGTGGAATGCTTCAAAAACTGTAACTTGGTGACCGGCGCGAGCACAATCTGCTGCAACTGTAAGACCTGCAGGACCTGCTCCGATAACGGCAACTTTTTTACCTGTTTTTTTAGCGATTTCTGGCATTGTAACTTTATTGTTTTCTCTTTCCCAGTCAGCAACAAATCTTTCAAGACGACCGATTGAAACGGCTTTTTCTGCTGATTTGAAAACTTTTCCAACTGTACACTGACCCTGACACTGTTTTTCCTGAGGACAAACGCGTCCACAGATTGCAGGAAGAAGCGAAGTTTCTTTGATTGTGTCTACAGCGCCTTTGAAATCTTTTTCTGCGATTTTTGCGATAAACTGCGGAATTTTAACTCCGACTGGACAGCCTGCAATACAAGGCATATTTTTACACTGAAGGCATCGAGAAGCTTCTACAACTGCCTGAGCTTCCGTGTAACCTAAAGCAACTTCTGACATTTGTCGTGAGCGTTCTTTTGGCTCTCTGCTAGGCATTTCCATTTGTGGAATTGCCATTCTGTCTTTATTTGTAAGTTCTTTGCCCTGAATTTTTTCAAGTTCTTTTTTTGCGATTAAATCTAATTCTTCTATTGTTTTATGTGCCATTTTTTCCTCTATTTTTAGAGATTTTATTTTGCAAGTGAATCGGCCTGTGCCTGAAGTTTGCATTTGTGGAAATCTTCAGTTTCTCGGTCTTTGAAAGATTTCATTCGCATCATCATATTGTCCCAGTCAACTTGGTGAGCGTCGAATTCCGGACCATCAACGCATACAAATTTAGTTTCACCACCGATAGAAACACGACAACCTCCGCACATTCCAGTTCCGTCAATCATAATTGTATTTAAAGAAACTGTTGTAGGAACATTGAAAGGTTTTGTTGTAAGCGCACAGAATTTCATCATTATTGGCGGACCGATGGCAATTACTTCTGCAGGTGGACATTGCGATTCGCACATTTCTTTTAAAGGAACTGTCGAAACTCCCTGGCGACCGGCAGAACCATCGTCTGTCATGATTATTACTTCGTCAGCGATTTGTTTCATTTCATCGACATAAATTAGAAGATCTTTTGTTCTTGCGGCGATTACGACTATAACTTTATTTCCGATTGCTTTGTGAGCCTGAACGATAGGGTAACACGGTGCAACACCGAATCCTCCACCGACTACAACAACTGGACCGTCTTTTTTTTCGATTACGGAAGGATTTCCGAGCGGACCTAAAAGCGCTGCAAGTTCATCTCCAGGGTTTTTAAGTGAAAGTTTATATGAAGTAGCGCCAACAGCCTGAAAAGCGATGGCAATCCAGCCTTCTTTTTCATTTGCATCTGCAATAGTGAGTGGAATGCGTTCACCAAAATCAGCGTCAACCTGTAAAATAATAAACTGACCTGCTTTACGATTGCGGGCGATTTCTGGAGCAGCTATCTTCATGTACCATGTTGCTGACATATCAGAGAGCTTCTTTTTTTCAAGAATTTTAAACATACTAATCCTCAACTTTTAAAGGTATAAACAGAATACTACTTTATTTTAAGTTATTTTTCAATGACAAAAAAATAGGTTTTGTCAAATATGGAAGGGGTTTTTGGAGAATAAAAAACACGCTGAGAAAATTTAACCCGGCGTGTTTTTGAAGTTTCTGATATTTTTAGAAACCGAATTTTAAAGCGACTTGTGCAACTGCTCCTGTTCCTGCAAAACTTTTGAAGAAATCTGAGCCTTGAACTCCGAGAGCAATATCGAGTTCTACCACCCGGAAATTAAACTGAAGTCCAAGTGAATTTGTGAAAATCTGGTTTTTGTAAATTGATGAAGCGCTGAATCCAAAAATTCCGATTAAAAGAACATCTGCTTCAAGTTCGTATTCAAAATAGGCTTTTGCACTTTCTGTAAACGGTTCACGGACTCCAAAGCCCAACATTCCGCGGAAAGTACACCATTTTCCGAACGGTCTCCATGCAACGCGGACTCCAGAATGAAGCGGGCGGTTCAAGTAATATTTTTGACCTGTGATATCGTAAAATTCTGTGTTCTGTGCAATTTCTGTGTTTGCGTTTCCGGTTACAAGATCAAGGAATTTTGTATCCTGATAAGATATCGTAGATTTCATTCCCTTTGAATAAGTTATGTTTCCCGGAACAATCGGACAGCGTAAAAATGCCTGCGCCTGAAGCGTGTTAAAAACTTTTCTTTCAAGCGATGCGGTAAGGTCAAAACCTGCAGCACCTTGTAAGCCTGATGACGAATTGTCAAAATTTATCATTGAGAAGATCTGTGCATCGGTAATTACATCAAAACCGATTGTACCGTCTTGTGAGTTTCTGAATTCTGCGGAAAGTTGTTTTGATTTTGCGTGCATAATCGGAAAGTAAACTGCCGGTGAAACTTCAAAACGCCATTCGCTTATGTTCATTGCGTAGGTGAGATCTACAAACATAAAAAGGCTTGCAGTTAAATTTCCGTCGAAATTAAGATTTTGGTTTGGAGAGTTTCCTTTTGAAAGAAAATCAAACAAATCTTTTCCGATTGTAATCATTCCGTCGGATTCAAGCCCTTGAGAAAGCTTAAAACGCATTCCGTTTAAAAGATTTAAATCGATGAAGAAATTTTCTGTTGTGTTGAAGTTTATATCAAGACCTTGTTTTGGAAGCGTTTCTGACATTTTGGTAAAATCGAGAACAAGGTCTTTTTTAAGCATGTCTTTCGCTGCAAAATAGTTGTTGTTCATTCCGGCAGAAACATCAAGCCCGACTTCAACGATTCGGCGTGGAATATTTATGTTGTAAGCGAAAATATGTGCACTTGTAAAAAGTGAAATGCTTGCGATAAGTAATTTTAATTTTTTCATAATTTTACTCTCCGAAAAGTTTTACAGTTCCGTTTGTTGAAAGTCCGATATTGCAATTGATTTTTATGCTTGGATCCTGCGGAAGATATACATTTCCCTCTGGAAGCCTTACAGTCATTTTTGGCGTAAACGGATATTGCTCAAGAATTTTTTTAATGTCTTCGTAGACGATTTTTATTGTTCCGTTTTTTAAGTTGAGGTCGCCTTTTTCGCCGTAGACATTTGTCGTAAGATTTGTCATTCCAGTGTTGAAAATGAATTGAAGCGATTTTGAAGAATCGTTTTGATAATTGAAGAATTTGTTTTCAGAATTGTATGAAACCGACATCGATTCTACAATTTGTGCGTATTTCATTATTTCTGATAAATCGGGCGCTTCTGTTCTGTTGAAAATGTCAGTATCTTCGTTTAAATTTGCAAGTTTGTTTATGTTCAAATCGATTTGTTCTGTGATTTTCATTTCCAGCGGAATTATGATTCTTGCAAAAATTGAGATTGTTGAAGTCGAAGTGTCGGCCTTGATTTGGTCAAAGTCAGATTTTGAAATTGTAATTTTGTCTTTTTCTTCATTTTTTGAATCTGAAATTCGAAGGCAGTATTCGATGATGAGTTTTGAATTTTCAACATCTTTTGTTTTGTTTATCATATCTGCAACATCACCGGAATAACTTGAAGGAAAATTTGAAATGTTTGAAGTTACAATCTGACTTTCTTCCGAAGAATCTTTAAATTCAAGAGGTTGATTTGTAATGAACTGTAAAGTTCCGTCTTTTTCGATTCCATTTTCTTTATCTCCAACGACATAAAGGTTTTCATCGCCGCAGACAAATTTTAATATACCTTTATATTTAATGTTTTTAAGCACATCAAGCTGACTTGGGCATGAAAAATAAAGGTAAAGAGGCATTTGTGTAAGCTCAATTTTTTTGAAGAAGTCATCATCTCCGAAACTTGAAGAAATATCTTTGAACATCGCACTTAAATTAAAGTCAGTTTCGATTTTTTGATTTAAATGCATTTCTGAAGCGGCGGTGTTTATCTTTATCGTGATGCTTTTCCAGTCGAAAACCGGTTTTATGTTTATCGCGATTTTGTAAGTTTCACCGATTTTTACATTTTTGAACTGAGCGTATTCCGGGTGTTCTTTAGTTGCTCCAGGAAGTTTTACATTGAAAGCGTAGTCGACTTTTGATGATTCAGAAATTTTTATTGTATTTTCGTTTGTGTTTACAAGCGATTCGTTTAAATGAAGGTTTTTTCCGTGTTCGAAAACTTGCGATTTTGGTTCTGCTGAAGAAAACAGGAAATTTGAAATAAATTCTACTGAAAACTCGTTTCCTTTCGGGAGAGTGTTTGTGTAAGAACCTTCGATTCCGGCTTTTGTAAGAATAACATTGTCTACATAAGTTGCAATTTCCGGCGGAAGCGGTTGTTCGTCTTTGAATGACAGTTTATCTTGAATTCCGGCTTTTGCAGTGTCGATTGTAATGTTTTGAATCTCAGTGATTAAGCATTTTGTATCGACTTTGATTTTATTAAGGCCTGTTGTATCCTGTTCAAGATAGATGTTTGCACCGTTTACATCGTCGAGTTTGATTTTGACAGTTCCTTTTACATTGATTGCTTCGGATTCTTTTGAAAAAGTGTGCCCTTGAAGATTCAATGTTCGGTTTAGGATGTAAGGTGGATTTTCCTGGCTTTTGTCAAAATCGCTTTCCGTTATTGCAGAACCGTCTGATTTTTTAAGTGCACCTTCAATTCTTAAATCTGAATCTGAAGAAACTCCTGTCCATCTGTCAGGGATTTTTGCGATTGCAGAAAGAGAGCCTTTGCCGATTACGCATGAAACAAAAGTGTCATCAGTTCCGATGTAAACTTTCTGGTCGACTGCAAGGTTTCCCTGTTCGCCTAAATCCATTTTAAGACCGATAATTTCTTTGATTTTTATTGCGGAAAAAATGCAGCGAATTTTATATTCTGGAAAATTTAAGTCTTTTCCGCCTGACTGTTTTCCAGAAAGCTTGAGTTTCATGTTTGGCTTGAGCGTTTTTCCTGCAATTGGGAGTAGAAAAGTTGCCTGATTTGTAATTGTGTTTGATGCTTGTGAAACTAAGTTTCCGTCTGAATCTAAAAGTTCTAGTTTTGCATCGACTGTGGAACCGTATACTTCTTCATCTGTAATAATTGAAACTTGAAGGTTTCCTTTGTAGAAAGAAATTGATGAAAATTCTGGTGAAGTAACATTTATATCAATTGGGAAAGGTTCTATTTCTTTATTTGAATTCCCTGGGATTATAATTTTTAAATCTGGTGGCAAACCGATTTCTGCCGATGAAGAAATAATTTCGTTGAAATCCGGCAAATCTATGTCTGAAGAAAGCGAATCTACGCTTAAAGACGGAATTGTGAATTCCTGTTCAAATGATTGTTCCGTGAGTGCCGTGGAAATGTCCATGTTTGAAAGGTATTCTGAAATGTCTACAGGAATTTCCTGGAGTTTTACTTCTGCAAGAAATTTTTGAGATGGGTTTGTGTCGTCGGTTGTAGGCCTGTAATCGTAAACGGAAAAACTTGAAAACGCATTTTCAGTTCCGCCAGAAAGGCTTGAATTGAGTTTTTCAGAAATTGTCTTTATGTTTAAAAATGAAGATAAATCCTGCTCGATGCTTCCGACTGAAAAATTGTAATCTGCATCAGTTTTTATTGAAACGCTTTGTGGAATTTGATAGTCGCCGCATGAAAGAAAAATGAGCGAACAGATTACGATAAAAGAATTAAAAATTTTTTTCATAACTCCTCCAAATTATTTATTCATCTAAAATTGTGATTTCTGTTAAATTTGTTAATTTTTTTAATTGAGCTGTCAACGAAAATAAATCAATCTGATGAGGCGATTTTACAGAAAAAATCAGTGTTAAGTTTTCGCGTTCGATTGATTCTGTCATATTTAAATCGCGCTGAATTAAACCGTTCGCCTTTAGTATAGACTGAACTTGCAATAAGTCAACATTTTTTGTGTTAAAGGTAAGCGTAATTTTTTTTGCTTTTTCTGCTGGAAAGAGTTTTACTTCGATTTTGTCTAAAACTAAAAGTGTAAAAATGAAAAACAGAAGCGATATTATGCAGACAGAATAAAGCCCGATTCCGCAGGCAAGACCGAGCGCAGAAGATGTCCATACGATTGCAGCGGAAGTAAGTCCTTTTATGTTCAGGTTGTTTTTGATTATTACGCCTGTTCCTAAAAATCCGATTCCAGTGATGACTCCTGCCGCAATTCTTGAAGAATCTCCGCGTCCGAAAGGAGAAAATTCTGCATATTTAATAGAAAGAATTCCTAAAACTGCCGAAGAAATTGAAATTAACACTAATGTTCTGATTCCGACTGGCTGACGGCGTGCTTTTCGTTCAAGACCTAAGATTAATCCGCAGATAAATGCTCCGAAAATTTTTGCAAGATAGTCAAGGTAAATGTTTTCGATTGTCACTAAAAAGTCTCCTGATTTGCATAAATGGCAATCTTTAAATTCTAAAAGATTTAGTTGAAAAATGGAAAAGCACCTGGATTTTTTGCCCCGGCTTTTATCCATTTTGCCGAATGTTTTGCGTCGATTTTTCGTTTTAATCCGTCAACCTGAAAAATGTAATTTGAAAGCCAAGATGCAAAAGTTGAATCTTTTTTCATGATTTCTGACTGCGAATTTCCTGTAACCAGAAGAATCGTGATGTTTTCTTTATCGCCGTAAAGGGCTGCGACATTTTCTGCAAAAGTTGCAAAAGATGCTTCTGCGGCTGCGACAAAAGGATTTGCAGGCCCTGAAACAGAAGATTTTAAACTTTGCGAATGAAGGACATCGTTTACAGACGGATGAGTTTTTATTGCGAAAATAAGTTTTGCTTTTGTTCTGTGTTGTTCAAAGCGAGTTAGAAGTTCTATTGCAAGATATTGAAAACCTGAAACCATTTCGTCTAAGGCACGCGGACTTTCTTCGATTGAAAAAGAAGTAAATTGCGAGGCGAACATTGGCGCATCAAAATACAAAAGGGCGTTGTCGAGTTTTCCTGAAGCGATTTCTGACTGAATGACAAGGGAACGAGCTGAAACGGCTGAAGTTTTATTCCACGGCGCAACTTGAATGTTGGAATTTTGGAGAAGTTTTTTTTCTTCCTGCCGGCCAGTAATTATTACATCAAAACCTTGAAGTGCAAATGATTCTGCAAGGTCGACTGATTCTGGAAGATTTTTTCCTGCAATTAAAATATTTTGTTCCATAATTCGTCATTATATCATTTTGTTTTATTATTTTTCAATGAATTTTCTAGTCAATTTATAATTCTTCGATTATACTTTAAAATTATGAAGATAAAAATTGAACGCAATTCAAACCGCAGAATGGCATGGACAGATAAAGTAAACGGTTACTTCGAATTCCTTTTTTCTGAAAATCAGGAAAATTCAGGTTATTTCAGGAACGATGTAAAGTATTTTTCAGGATTTTCCTGTTCTTCACGGAATTTAGTTCAGGCGAAATACACAGAAGTTTATCCGTACGGATTCCGCGCTTTTTTCGATAAAGAAATTCTTGAAGCGTCGCTTTTAATTTATGAAGGAGCATTTTACATAAACGCTTCAAAAACGGTCGGAATTTTAAATGCAGTTCCGTATCTAAAAAAGCCTTCAGAAAACACACAAGATGCACTTTTAATAGAAGAAAATCAAAATTCAAAAGAAAACGATTCTGTTTTAAAATCAGAAAACATTCCTGTCTGGCACATTATGGAAAAAGACGGAATTAAAATTATAAGCTGTAATCGCGGAATTGCAGTTTCGGCAGAATTCGATTTTTATTATTCCATGAAAGATTCAGAGCTTATTCTTCATGTTTCAGATTCAGAAAAATCTGTAAGCGGCGAGCCATTTTCTGATTTGGGCTGGTATCTTACTTTTGAAAAATCCGAAGAACTTGCAGTTGAAAAAGCGTTCAGGCTTGCAAAAAACAAACAGATTCTCTTGCATAAAAAAGAGATTGACGGATTTTTAAATAAAACTTCGGTTGACTTTGGCGATGAAAAATTTAACGAGGCTGTAAAATGGTCGAGGTTCAGTGCGTGGCTTTTGACAACAAAAAACAGCGAAACTGATTTTCTTGGAATTTGGGCAGGTCTTCCGTGGTTCCGTGATAATTGGGGACGCGATACATTTATTTCTCTTTGCGGTTCGCTACTTGTTTCAGGTTGTTTTAAAGAAGCAGAAAGCGTTTTGCTCGGTTTTGCAGGTTTTCAGTGCCTTGACGAAAAATCAGATTCTTACGGCAGAATTCCAAACCGGTACAGGAGTCAGGACGATGTAATTTTCAATACGGCAGACGGAACTTTGTGGTTCATCCGGGCAGTTTACGAATATTTTCAATACACTGGAAATCTTGAAATCGTAAAAAAACTTTTGAAAAATATCGAAATCGCCGTTGATGCAGAAATAAAACGCTGCGATGAAAATGGATTTTTGATGCATGGAGATGCTGATTCCTGGATGGATGCAAGAATTAAAGGTGATACTCCGCTTTCTCCGCGAGGCGACAGGGCAAACGATATTCAGGTTTTGTGGTATTCTGCACTGAAAATCTGCGCATTTTTTATGGACAGGCTTGATTCAAAAGAAAAGGCAAAAAAATATTTGGATTATGCGCAAAAAGTTAAGTCATCGTTTAAAAAACTTTTCTGGAATCCGCTTTATAATTCTTTTGCAGACTGTCTTCCGCCCGGCGGTTATGGCGATTGGATAAAAGATATGCGCGTCAGACCGAATCAGCTTTTTTTAATCACTGTTCCACAAGTTCTTCCAGATAAAGACGACAGAGCATTCGTTTCAAAAGAAGATTCACAGAAAATTCTTGAAGATGTTGAAAGGGAACTCGTTTCTCCGTTCGGACTTTATACTCTTTCACCTGATGACCCGACTTTTCATCCGCATCATGAATGGAATGATATGTATAATAAAGATGCCGCTTATCACAACGGAACTATTTGGGAATGGAATTCAGGGCCTTATATTTCCGCTGCTGCAAAAAAATCAGGATTAAATCTTGAACAAAAACCGGCGTCAATTCTTTTGAACGAAGCAAAAATGATTTTAGAGTCAGGATGCGCAGGTTCTTTGAGCGAAAATATTCACGCATGCTGCAATAAAGACGGAAGTCCGATTCTTTCAGGGACTTATTCACAGGCATGGAGCGTCGCAGAATTCAACCGAAATGTTTTTCAAGATTTAATCGGTTTTGTTCCATATTTGGCTGAAAATAAAATTGAACTTTCTCCGCATTTTCCACACGGTTTAAAAGAATTTTATGCAGAACTTCCTTTTGGAAACGGCTGGTATTTTTGTGTAAAAGCAGAAAAAAAATCTTCTTTGGTTTCTGTTGTAGTCGAATGGAAAATTCCAGAAGGCCTTCAAAATGAAACAAAATCGCTTTTTGTAAATGATACAGAAATAGTTCCAGGTAAAAAATTTGAACTTCAGATAAAATCTCAGGAAAAGTCAGAAAAAATTGCAAAATCAGGTGTTTTTGAAAAATTTGCAGTTCCTAAAAAATGGATTTCGCAAGGTTTTGAAAAACACGATTTATTTACTGAATGGAACGGCGCATCGCACAAAAAAGATTACCTTTTCAATGTTCTTTTAAGCGGCAGAACCGAAAGCAAAACTTCAGGCGGAAAAAATACTGCATTTCTTGAGTGGTATTTTGACAGCGAAGAGTTTAAACAAAAATATACTTGTACAGAAGAACTTGGCGTTTTATATGGAAAGAAAAAATCTTCGTTCAGGCTTTGGGCGCCAACAGCACGCGATGTAAAACTTCTTCTGTTTGCTGACGGTGAAAATTCTGAATGTGAACAAATTGTTCAAATGGTTCGTCACGAAGAAAAAGGATTAAAAGGTGTCTGGGAATGTTCTGTAAGCGGCAATCTTCATGGAAAATATTATATGTTCCGGGTTTACGCTCACGGTCTTGTTTCAGATTCTGCCGACCCTTATGCAAAAGCCTGCGGAATAAACGGAATCAGGTCGATGGTCTGCGATTTTACGCTCACAAATCCTTCTGGCTGGGAAGAATCAAAAGCGCCTTCTGTAAAATCTCCGTCGGATGTTGTGGCTTATGAACTTCATGTTGCAGATTTAACTTCTTCAAAAACCTGGAACGGTTCGGAAGAAAACAGGCGGACTTTTAAAGGTTGCGCAGAATCAGGAACGACTTTTAATTCAGTTGAAACAGGTTTTGACCACATAAAAAAATTAGGCGTAACTCATGTTCAGTTTTTGCCGATTTTTGATTTCAGAAGCGTCGATGAAAAACGCATTTCCTGTGAATCATATAGAAATCAGGCAAAATTCGGCCTTTTCAACTGGGGATATGACCCTGAAAATTATGCATGCCCTGAAGGTTCTTATTCTTCAAATCCTTACGATGGTTCTGTGCGCATATCTGAATTAAAACAAATGATAAAAAAATTCAACGATTCTGGAATCGGTGTAATAATGGATGTCGTTTACAATCATGTCAATGACGGCGTTCATCATCCGTTCGGACTTTGCGTTCCGGGTTATTATTTCCGCGTTGAAGGATATTCCGGGGCAGGGGAGGATACTGCAAGCGAACACGAAATGTTTGCACGCTACATGATTTCAACTTTGAGTTTCTGGCTGAAAGAGTACAAACTTTCGGGATTCCGTTTTGATTTGATGGGGCTTCACGATGTTAACACGATGAACAGAATTCACGATGCTCTTTCAAAAATAAAGCCTGATGTTCTTCTTTACGGTGAAGGCTGGGATATGTACAACGCCGGAAAAATGGAAAGCGCGAGCATGAAAAACGCTTTAAAAATGCCTTTCATTGGACATTTTAACGATGCAATTCGCTGCGGAATAAAAGGACCAATCAACAACGATTATGAACCGGGCTTTATTCACGACGGAAGCCGAAAAGAATCTGTAAAATTCGGAATTGTCGGGGCAACTGAACATCCAGGAGTAGATTTTACAAAAGTTCAGGGTACGGCTTATGCGACAAGTTGGGGTGATAAAACATGGAAATCTGTAAATTACACTGAAATTCACGATAATGTAACTTTACATGACAAACTTGAGCTTGTTGAGCCTTGTCACAATGACGAATATTACGCTCAGATGCAAAAATTTGCAATTTCGCTGGTGATTTTTGCTGAAGGAATGCCGATTCTTCACGCTGGAATGGAATTCTTGCGTACAAAACAGATTCCTGAAGATATTTTGAAAAACGAACAGCCGCTTTTTGAAACTGCCGTTACTTCAGATGGAAAAAAATCGTTCCTCAAAAATACTTATAACATCTGCGACCGGGTAAATGGACTTGACTGGAGCCGACTTGAAAAATTCAGGGATGTTTCAGATTATGTTTCAAAAATCATCGCAATCAGAAAAGAACACAAGGCGTTTAGAATTTCTGATGCTGAACTTTTAAGAAAAGTTTTAAAATTTGAAGAAAATAAAGATTTTAATTTCCCGGAAGAAGTTTTAGTCTGGAGTTTAGACGGAACAGCGTGTGAAGATTCCTGGGAGAAGATTGTTTTGATTGCAAATCCGCTTTCGTTCCCAATAATTTTCAGCACACCGATTGACGATAAAAAAGAATTTTTTGCAGTTTCTGACGGAAAAACAGTTTTTGATGAAATGAAAAAATTATCTCCGTCAGAAAAATATGAAGTTCCTCCAAAAGCGCTTGCTGTTTTTATTCAAAAAGCGAAGTAGTTTTGAGCCATTCGCAGACACTTTCGGCTTCGCTGTCTAAGGCTCTGTCGTCTTCAACAAATGCTGAAAGTTTTCTGACTTCACTGTGGACTTTTTGCGTAAACGGAGCGAAATCTTTTTTTCCGGCTAAATCTACTGCCTGCATTGCCGCAAGAAGGTGAGTTGCAAATTGAAGAAATACAAGATTGATTTGTTCTGCCCACTTTCTTGCGCTGATTGTTCCCATGGAAACTTTATCTTGATTTAATGCTTCTGTAGGCTGGCTTGTAAGTGAAATTGGGAAACAGTAACTTGCAACTTCTCCGCGGATTGCAGAAATTGTAATTTGAGCGGCTTTAAAACCGAGCCTAAGACCTGCACGCGGGTGATCAGCTGGCGTAAACGGAATTAAATTTTCTGTCAGTCCGTTGAATTTTCCGTCGATTATGACTTCGGCCTGTTTGTCTGATAAATCTGAAATGTTTGCAAGTGCCGTTCTCATGTAATCACAGGCAGCGCAAATGTGTCCGCCGTAAAAATTTCCTGTGTTGTAAAGGCGTTCGGCTTCGATATCTACTAACGGATTATCGTTTGCTGAATTTAATTCTTCTGTAATTAAATCTTTTGCAAAACGAAGTGTGTCGCGGTAAACGCCGTTAATTTGTGGAGCGCAACGAATTGAATATCTGTCTTGAATTTTATTCTGCTGGGCAACGAATTTTTTGCCGTTTAAGCTTTCAATTTGAGTTTTGAGAAAATCTTCGTATTTGAAAACTCGTTTTGAATCTTTGATGATGTTGTAAATGTAAGAAGCGCTTTCGCATTGTCCCTGGTGATTTTTTATTTCGCTTACCTTTGCTACAAACGGAGTGTCTTTTCCTCGTGTAATTTCTGAAGTTACTGCCGTAAGAAAATCTGAAATTTTTGCAAGTCGTTCTGCTTTTTTCCATGCAAGGCTTGCAACGGCTGTCATAACGCTTGTTCCGTTCATTAAAGCAAGACCTTCTTTTGCTTCTATTGGAAGAGGTTTGATTCCTTCGGCGTTAAATGCTTCGATTGTTGGAACGATTTTTCCTTTGTAGTAGACTTTTCGTTCTCCCATGATGGCTGCGGCAAGATATGAAAGCGGAGTTAAATCGCCTGATGCGCCTACTGAACCAAGCTGAGGAATTACTGGAACGATATCTTTGTTCAGCATTGTTACCATCATTTTTGCAAGTTCAGGACGAATTGCGGAGTGCCCGCCTTTTACATTTCCGTTTAATCTTGCAAGAATTACTGCGCGACCTGTTTCGTGGTCAAATTTAGGTCCAAGCCCGATTCCATGGTATGTGCAGATGTCCCGCTGAAGTTCTCCGGCTTTGTCTACGCTGATTTGATTGTGGCATGAATCTCCAAAGTCTGTTGTAACACCGTAAGTTGGAACTCCAGTTGCTATATAATCTTCAAGGAATTTGCGCGATTTTTCGAGTGTTTCCCAGAATTTTTTGTCTTGTGGCAGAGAAACTTCTTCGTTTTTGTAAGCTACATCACAGACATCTTCGATTGAAAGTTCGTTTCCGTTGATTATTTTCATTTTTTTTCTTCCATAAAATAAATGTAATTTAAATTTTGCGATTTTAACTGTTATATTAACGAATATCTGTAAAAGGTACAATGCAAAAGAACTTTTGTCACAGAAATCAATTTTTATGAAAAACTGAAAAAAGTTTAGCAAGGCTTAATAAGAATGGAAACATAATTTGCGGTGGCTTTCAGTTTTTTCAATTTGATGTAATATTTTCTGCCACCGCTCCAGTTTGAAAATCATTCTGACTTTCAAACTGCAAAATTTGTTCTTCATAATGTTGGCCCCGCGCAAATTCTTCCAAAATAAAAAAAAAGCCCGATTTTTTGAATCGGACTTTCGTTGTGAACTGTTAATTTTATCTTAAAAGTGACAGCACATTCTGGCTTGATTGATTTGTCTGGGCCACGCGGTGGCTTTTAGTTTTTTCAATTTGATGTAATTTTTCTGCCACCGCTCCAGTTTGAAAATCATTCTGACTTTCAAACTGCAAAATTTGTTCTTCATAATGTTGGCCCCGCGCAAATTCTTCCAAAATAAAAAAAAAGCCCGATTTTTTGAATCGGACTTTCGTTGTGAACTGTTAATTTTATCTTAAAAGTGACAGCACATTCTGGCTTGATTGATTTGCCTGGGCCAACATAGCTGTTCCAGCCTGAGAAAGTACCTGGTCTTTTGTGAATTCAACCATTTCGCTTGCCATGTCTGTGTCGCGGATTCTTGATTCAGATGCCTGGAGGTTTTCAGCACCGATGTCGAGTCCTTTTACAGTCATCTCAAGGCGGTTCTGGTATGCGCCGAGGTCTGCACGCTGTTTGTTGATTTTCTTTAATGCTTCATCAAGAGTTCCGATTGCACGGTTTGCTTCATCCGGAGATGCTAAAGTCATTATTGATTCATCGCCAACATTGCGAAGTCCAAGTGCCATTGCAGACATAGTTCCGATGTACACTTGAGTTCTCTGATCCATGTTTGCACCGATATGGAACCACATAGAAGCAGTAACTGTATTTTCACCTGTAGGGCGTGCAAATCGTCCTGTAAGCATATTCATTCCGTTGAACTGAGCAGCTGAAGCAATTCGGTCTACTTCTGCGATAAGAGAAGAAACTTCAACCTGAATCTGCATTCGGTCTTCTTCTGTATAAATTCCGTTTGAAGACTGAACTGCCAGTTCACGAATTCTCTGTACGATATCTTCTGTTTCCTGTAAATAACCTTCTGTTGTCTGAATGAACGAAATGCCGTTTGAAGCATTTTCAGAAGCCTGATTTAAACCGCGAATCTGTGCACGCATTTTTTCAGAAACTGCAAGTCCTGAAGCATCGTCACCGGCACGATTGATTCTCATACCAGAAGAAAGTTTTTCCATTGATTTCTGCTGGTTCAAATCTTGAATTCCCTGGGAACGTTGAGCAAACATTGCGCTCATATTGTGATTGATTACCATAATGACTCCTTGGTGTATGTTGAACAAGTTAATTGAGCTTGTTTTGCGGGTTCTCACCACCCTATACAATAACTATCGGAGTTTCCAGATTTTAGTTTAGAAAAATTTTAAAAATTTACAAATATTTTTTTACGCTGCGTTATTTGGAAAAGTGAAGAATTTCTTTGATGTTACTATTGACAGATACAGAATGTTGATATATATTTCTATTTATAGAAACGCTTCTTTTTATAGAAACAAAAAAGTTACGAGGATAATTATGGAAAAACGAAACGATTCAATTTATAAATGCATTTCAAATTCGCGGTATACGCCGTATCTTCTTGCAAAAAAAATCGGTGCTAAAGGAATTCTTGAATCTGCAAGTTTTCAAAAAGGGCGCGAGCGATATTCAATTTTAATGACTGAAGAAGCGTTTAAAATTGTTCAGGAAGATGATGAAATCTATTTTGATGTCGAAGGCAAGAAAATTGCTTTTGATGATTCTGGAATTGAAAGCCGCGATGCGCTCGGTCATAAAAAGCCATGTGATATTCTTGATGCGCTTTTGTATGTTGCAAGTCAGAATCCTACACCAGAAGGAAGCCTTGCAGAAATTCCGCTTCCTGCTTCGGGGCTTGGTTATTTGAGCTACGAGTTT
>JAEDFA010000059.1 GCA_016293005.1 Treponema sp. | reverse complement strand
ATTCATCACCTTCAGCGTCTCCATTACCGAAAAAGTAAACATACTTTGTAGCCATTATTTAACTCCATAAAATAATTTTTCTATAAGAAGTAGTTTTACCATTCTACAAGTATTTCAAAAATCCGTCAATAATGCGAAAAATCTTCAAACTTAAGCCTAATAAAACATTGAAAAACGCTTCTGGCCTACAGATAACACAGACATAAACAGAATGTTTCCAGGTTACAACAAAGGAGAAACTACGCAAAGAATCGCCTCTGGAGTTTTTTCAGAAATCTCAGGTTATGAATACGGAATTCAGTTTGCAAGCAATTACATTCCGGGAGAATTTGTTCCGCATGTAAGAATAATGACAACAGGTTACGAAGATGTTGAATCTGCAAAATCATTCGGACTTCCGTACATAGTTTTAAGAAATCCTCATCCTTATGACACAACAACCCTTCACTATAACTGGCAAATTTGGGAAACAAAAGCATTTTCAATTTTTACAAACCAAACAGAAACAATCGACCAGAAAGGAGCAACTGAAGCCGTTCTCAATGTACTGAATTTTTTAGCCGACAAAGACATAATCGAATTTTCTTCGCACAAAGGTTATATTTCTTCTATTATAAATGAAAGCGATATGATTTGCGTAAAATCAAATACGGCAGGAATTTTTCAAAAAATTACAGAAACAAAAAAAACTGTCAAAAAAGGAGAAATTCTTGCAAATATTTTAAATCCATTAGACTGTTCCATCACTGAAGAAATAAAATCCCCAGTGAACGGAACAATTTTCTTTACACAGTCAAAATCCCTTGCATACGCAAACGCGGTTTTATTCAGGATAATCCCGGAAGGAAAATAACGCTAAATGCTGAAAAGCAAATCTTCATAACTTGGAAACGGCTTGTATTTTTCAGAAAGAAGAACTTCGATTTGATCTGCGACTGCACGCGCTTCTGTCATTGCAGGAAGAACTTTTTCTGCGTAATATTCCGCCATTTCCATATTTGAAACCGCTTCTTTTGCTTCTAGATGAACTTTTGAAAGATTTTCTGCTTTTATTTCAAGCTGCTCTGCAAGGGCATCGAGTTTTTTCAAAAGATTTTTCTGTGAAAGACATTTTAATTCAGGTAAAATTGAAACAGTTTTTTCACACGAATCTGCGATTTCTTTCATGTAGGCAAACGCGCACGGTAAAATATCTTTATGAATCATTTCAAGCATTATTTCAACTTCAATATTTAAAATCCGGCTGTATTTTTCAAGTTTAATGTCGTAATGGCTTTTCATTTCGATTTCTGAATAAACGCCGAGTTCAGTGTAAAGTTTTATGTTTTTAGGCTGAAGATAATGTTTCATCGCTTCCGGAAGATTTTTCAAATTTAAAAGTCCACGTTTTTCTGCTTCCTGAATCCATTCTGAGGAATAACCGTTTCCGTCAAAAACAATTCTCCAGTGAGCAGTAATTTCACGGCGGATAAGATTTTTTAATTCAGTTTCAAAATCAGAAGCCTTTTCAAGTTCATCTGCGTACTGTTTTAAAGCGTAAGCAAGAATCGAATTGAGAGTTGTGTTCGGGCCTGAAATCGAAAGGGAAGAACCGACTGAACGGAATTCAAATCTGTTTCCTGTAAACGCAAAAGGACTTGTTCTGTTTCGGTCTGTAGAATCTTTTGGAATTTCTGGAAGAACATCGACGCCAATATCCATTTTTTGATTTGTCGCCGAATTGTACGGTTTTCCATCTTTAATTGATTTTAAAACCGAACCAAGTTCATCGCCAAGATAAATCGACATAATTGCAGGAGGTGCTTCAAATCCGCCAAGACGGTGATCGTTTGATGCGCTTGCAACAGTAATTCTAAGCAAATCCTGATTTTCATCGACAGCTTTTAGAACGGCCGTTAAAAATAGAAGAAATTGTGCATTTTCCAGAGGCGTTTTTCCAGGCGAGAAAAGATTTTCTCCTTCGTTTGTTGAAAGCGACCAGTTGTTGTGTTTTCCAGAACCGTTTACACCGGCAAAAGGCTTTTCGTGCAGAAGGCAAACCATTTTGTGCTTTCTTGCAATTTTTTTCATAATTTCCATCGTAAGCTGATTCTGGTCGCTTGCAAGGTTTGAAGTCGTAAAAATCGGAGCCATTTCGTGCTGGGCAGGAGCGGCTTCATTGTGTTCAGTTTTGGCATAAATTCCGAGTTTCCAGAGTTCTTCGTTTAATTCTGCCATAAAATTAACGATTCTTGGTTTTATTGCCGCAAAATACTGATCGTCAAGTTCCTGACCTTTTGCTGGTTTTGCCCCGAACAAAGTCCGTCCTGTCATCCGTAAATCTTTTCGTTTGAGATAAAGTTCCTCGTCTACAAGAAAATATTCCTGTTCCGGGCCCATCGTCGTAATTACATGAGTTGCAGTGCTTCCGAACAATTTTAAAATGCGCAGCGCCTGTTCGTTTAAACTTTCCATAGAACGAAGAAGCGGCGTTTTTTTGTCGAGCGCTTCGCCAGTATAAGCGCAAAATGCAGTCGGAATACAAAGAGAATGGTCTTTTATAAACGGATAAGAAGTTGGATCCCAGACAGTGTAACCGCGCGCTTCAAAAGTTGCCCGCCGTCCGCCGTTTGGAAATGAAGATGCATCAGGTTCGCCTTTAACAAGTTCTTTTCCGCTAAATTCCATGATTACAGAACCATCCTCGCAAGGCGTTATAAAACTGTCGTGTTTTTCCGCAGTAACGCCTGTAAGCGGCTGAAACCAGTGAGTATAATGAGTTGCCCCTTTTGAAATCGCCCATTCCTTCATCGCGTGCGCAACCTGATTTGCGACCTCCAGTTCAAGCGGTTCTCCATTATCGATTGTTCGTTTTAACGCCTTAAAAGTTTCTTTTGGAAGAAGATCCTGCATCACTTTTTGATTGAAAACATTGCTTGCAAACATCTGTGGAACATTCATTTTATACCTCATATCTTGATTTAAAATAAAAAAGCGGTGTGAGCATTTTCTTAAAAATTTAAAAATTCTTAAGAAAACACCCACATCGCCTTTGATGTATTCTCATTATATGGAAATAAAATTTATTTTTCAAGTAATTTTTTTACCTTTAATTCTGTATTGATTATTAAAGAAAAATATGACATTCTAATTTTGATGAAAAATACGACAAAAATTCTGGCTTTAATTCTGACTGGAACTGTTTTCTTTTCAGGATGCCGTAAAAATTCAAATCAAAATGCAAAAATCACTGTAACCGCCGCAACTTTTCCATGTTACGATGCAGTCCGTGCAATTTCAGGCGATTACTTAAACGATGGAACAATTTCTTTAAAACTTTTGTGCAAACCAGGAATCGAAGTTCATTCTTTTGACCCTTCTCCGCAAGACATAATTTCCATAAACACAAGCGACCTTTTCGTTTACATCGGCGGAGAAAGTGATGAATGGGTTGAAAAAATTATCAGGGCAGAAAAAAACACTTCATCAACATTTTTAAAACTTTTCGATTACGCAGAACTTTCAGAAGAACCAGAATCTCTTGAAAAAACTTCAGAACACGAAGAACATTCTCACGAACATTCGGAAAATCCTCACGAAAAAGACGAGCACATCTGGACAAGCCCAAAAAACGAAATTCAGATTATAAAAACTGTCTGCAAAACGCTTCAAAATATCGCAGAACAAAAAAATCTTCCCGAACTTTCAGAAAAATTAAATGAAAACGCAGAAAATTATATTCAGCAAATCGAGAATGTAATTCAAGTTACGCAAAAAATTCTTTCGGACACACCTGAAAAATTTATCGTAGTTGCAGACAGATTTCCGTTTGTTTATTTTACAGAATTTTACGGCATTAATTACGCCGCAGCATTTTCAGGTTGTAGCACGGCAGTCGAAGCAAGTACAAACACAATCGCAAAAATCATAGACATCGTAAACAAAAAGCATCTTCCGGCAGTTTTCTACATCGAACTCGGCAATCACAAAATCGCAGAAAACATTGCAGAAAGCTGCGGAATAAAAGCGCTGGAACTTCAATCATGCCAGAATGTTACAAAAACTGACTTTGAAAACGGCGAAACTTGGGTTTCCCTCATGCTAAGAAACGCAGAAAACCTTAAAAACGGATTGAGGCAATGGCTTTAGTAGAATGTAAAAATGTTTCTGTAAATTACGGCTCATTTGAAGCGTGTAAAGATGTTTCTTTCTCAATAGAAAAAGGCGATTATCTTTGTGTAGTCGGCGCAAACGGCTCAGGAAAATCTACCATTGTAAAAGCAATTCTGGGACTTGTAAAAATAAAATCAGGAACAATCAATTTCAACAGAAAACACACCGGTTACCTTCCACAACAAAGCAATATTCAAAAAGATTTTCCGGCGAGCGTAAAAGAAATCGTGCTTTCCGGCTGTGCAAACGAACAAAAATTCTTCTATTCAAAACAAGATAAAATAAATGCCCAAAAGCAAATCGAACGCCTTCAAATTCAGAATATTGCAAATAAACATTTTTCACAGTTAAGCGGCGGACAGCAGCAGCGGGTTCTTCTTGCAAGAGCGTTATGCGCCGCAAAAGATTTAATAATTTTAGATGAGCCGGTTACAGGTCTTGACCCAATCGTTACGGATGAATTATACGGAATAATCAGAAAACTCAACAAAGAAGAAAAAGTTTCTGTTATAATGGTAAGCCACGATGTTCACCGGGCAGTTCAGAACGCAAATTACATTCTTCAAATGAACAAAGAAGTTTCGTTTTTCGGAACATCAAAAGAATATCAGGAATCAAGTTTTTACAAGTCCATGACGAATATCGAAGTCTGCGAAACTCATCTTTGCAACCACTGCGGAACAGACTGCAACGCAACTCATATTCACACTCACATAAATTCAGGCTGGAGAAAATAATGCTTCAGATTTTAAGTCAGATTTTTTCATATCCGTTTATAACAAGAGCACTCATCGCAGGAACAATCATCGCGTTATGCGCTTCACTTTTAGGCGTAATACTGATTTTAAAACGATTTTCAATGATTGGCGATGGTTTAAGTCATGTAGGATTCGGGACTATGGCAATTGCAATGGCGTTCAACTGGGCACCACTTTTAGTTTCAATTCCTGTGTGCATACTTGCGGCATTTTTACTTCTTCGAGTAAGTTCTTCTTCAAATATAAAAGGGGATTCTTCTATCGCTTTAATTTCAAGTTCATCGCTTGCCATAGGAATTTTTGTAACTTCACTCACAAGCGGACTCAATACCGATGTAACTTCTTTTATGTTCGGAAGCATTCTTGCAATCAGCAAGACAGATGTTATAATCAGCGTAATTTTAGGAATTATCGTAGTTTTATTTTTCGTTCTGTTCTATAAAAAAATCTTCATCGTAACTTTTGACGAATCTTTTGCAACTGCAAGCGGAATTCACACAAAAATCTATAATTCACTCACGGCAGTTTTAACGGCATTGACAATCGTAATCGGAATGCGCCTTATGGGAGCAATGATGATAAGCAGTTTAATCGTTTTTCCAGGTTTAAGTTCCATGCGGATTTTCAAAAGTTTTTTTAAAGTCATCATCAGCACGGCAATAATTTCTACAGTCTGCTTTTTAATCGGTCTTGTCGCTTCTTTTATATTTTCCACTCCGGCAGGCGCAAGCATCGTAGTTGCAAATTTAGCCGTATTTCTTGTGTGCCTTGCCGCAGAAAAATTATTAAAATAAAAATAACAGAGTTTCGTGCAGAATTTTATTTATATGCCTCTCGTAAAAGAGCGATTTCTTTTGCATAACCTTCAGATTCGTTAGGAGTTTCCAGAATAAACGGAAAATTTCTAAGTGCAGGATGATTTACAAAATTTGAAAGCGTTTCAAATCCGATTTTACCTTCGCCGATTTTTGCGTGCCTGTCTTTGTGAGAATTTAAATCGTTTAAACTGTCGTTTAAATGGCAAGCCTTAAGCCGCGAAAGCCCGATAACATTGTCGAATTCTGTTATAACTCCGTCTAAATTCCCTGAAATATCATAACCGCCGTCCCAGATGTGGCAGCTGTCCATACAAACTCCAAGTTCATCTGCATGACGGCCAAGAAGCTCCTCTGTTCTGTCGATAATGCGTTTTATTTCTTCAAATTTTCCGCCAAGTTCACTGCCTTTTCCAGCCATAGTTTCAATCAGAATCGTTGTATATTGCATCGTGCCATTTTCTGAACAAGTTCTTATAACATCTGAAAGCATTTTTGCCGTAAATTCGATTCCAACATCAACGCCCTGCTTTACATGACTTCCGGGGTGAAAATTGTATAAATTCCCGGGAACAAAACTCATCCGCGCAATGTCGTCAATCATCATATTTTTTGCAAATTCTCTGAGCCCTGCATCGCAAGAACACGGATTCATCGTATACGGAGCATGCGCCACAAGTTGTACAAAATTATTTTCTTTTGAAAACTGAACAAAATTCTTTGCATCGGACTCATCGATTTGTTTTGCCTGCCCGCCGCGTGGATTCCGCGTAAAAAAAGCAAAAGTATCAGCGTTAACATTCAACGCTTCTTTTCCCATCGCAACAAATCCGCCGGAACTCGATTCATGATAACCAATATGCAGCATTTCTTCCTCCAAAATATAAATAAAAATCCATTCGAAAACTGAAATTTTCAGAAGTTTCCTCAAAATTATCAAACGACTACAAATCTTTATGCGCAATTCCTTTTATGCAAGATAAATTTGGAAGACCTTTGCGCTTCAAATATTTTTCAAGTCCGTCGATACATTCAATCATCGTGAACGGGTTTGCAAAAGTATTCGTTCCAACCTGAAGTAAATCTGCACCGGCCATAATAAATTCTACGGCGTCCGACCAGTTTCTAATTCCGCCAATTGCAATAATCGGAACTCGCTTTTTTTCTGGAAGAGTCTGAATTGCTTCGTAAAGTTCAAAAATCAGCCTTACCGCAATAGGGCGAACTGCAGGGCCGCCAAAACCCGCTTTAATTTTATCAAAAACTGGACGACCGGTTTCTATATCGATTGCAACACCTTGAAAAGAATTGCAGAGCGAAATTGCATCGGCTCCGGCCTCTATACACGAAAGAGCAACCTGATTTAATTCCGGTGACTGAGGCGTAAGTTTTACCCACAAAGGCTTTTTTACAATCTCGCGGACTTTTGAAACAACTGTGCCTGCAGAACTGCAACTCATTCCGAAAGACGCGCCGCCTGCTGAAACATTCGGGCATGAAATATTTAATTCAATTACAGGGACTGAAGATTTTTCAAGAAGTTTTGCACCTTCTATATATGAATCAAGATCTGAACCGCTCAAATTTGCAATTGTAACCGGTTTTAATTTTAACATCTGCGGCAATTCGTGTTCAATAAAATGCGGAATTCCAGGATTCTGAAGCCCGATTGAATTCATAAGCCCTGAAGGAGTTTCCCACAATCTGATTCCAGAATTTCCCTGCCGTTCTTCGAGAGTAAGTCCCTTTGATGAAATTCCACCGAGCCTGTTCACATCAAAAACTGAAGAATATTCCGTTCCAAAACCGAATGTCCCTGAACTTCCGATTAACGGATTCTGAAATTTTACGCCACAGACTTCAACGCTTAAATCGACAGATTTTAATTCGCCTTGACTTTGAATTTTTGACGGAAGAGGTTTTTCAAACGAAAGAATTTTTGAATCGAATACCGGACCATCTTTACAACAGCGAAGATTTCCCAATGAAGTAGGAATTACACAGCCAAGACAAACCCCGACTCCGCACGCCATTCTAGATTCCATGCTAAGATAACACTGAACTCCCGCTTCTTCTGAAACCGTTTTGATATAATTCAGCATTGGCAAAGGACCGCACGCATAAACTGCTGAATACGAACCGTTTTTAATTTTTTGCGCATCGACAGCAACAGAAACCATGCCTTTAAGACCTGCGCTTCCGTCATCAGTTGTTATAACAAGTTTGTCAGCCTTTAAATTTTCGATTCCGTAAAAACCGCTTTTAAAAGAAGCAATAAAATCATAAGATTTTTCAGGAAGAACTTCAGCAAAACCTGAAACAGGCGCAACTCCAATTCCGCCCCCGATGAGTAAAACTTTTCTAGAAAAATCAGAAGGTTTTTTAAAGCAATTTCCCAAAGGTCCTAAAACTTGAACCCTTTCACCGGCATCGAGAGAACATAATTCTTTTGTTCCCTGCCCTTTTAAAAGAATCAGAAAAGTTATTTCGATTCCGTTTTGATTTTTTTCACAATGAAAAACACTGATTGGACGCGCAAGCAACTGCTGACTTTTTTCTGAACGAAGCATAAAAAACTGCCCCGGAACTGACATATTAAAGTTTTCATCTGAAACTTTGATTTTTAATTTGAAAACAGAACCGTCAGGCTTTGCTCCTTCTACTTTCGTAACAGAAATAACCTGCGCCACCGCAAACACTGGATACGGCAACCCTTCACAATCAACTAAATTTCTATTCATAATAAACCTCCAAACGCAAGTTCTATTTTATAATTTCTGTCTTATTTACGACAGCAAAAATCATTTTCCAAAGTTTTATCTATATTAATACATTTTCGGATTTTCATAAAGGGATAGAAATTACATCACACGAAAACACACTTAAAAATTTCCTGAAATATGATATGCGTTTGTAGTTTAAGAGCAAAAAAAATGACATTAAAAATCTGTAAAAATAAAAACACGCTGAATAATCAGAGATTTCAGCGTGTTTAAAATATGCTTATTTTATTTTTAATAAATCGTAAATGTTTTATTCAGACTTATTTCATTATTCCTGCAGCCTGGAATTTTTTCAATGCTTTTTTATTATTTTCAGTAATTTCTTTTTTACCTTTCATAATTTTCTTTGCACGAACTCCGAAACCTTTTTCAATAGGAGCTTTTTCATACTGTTCTTTTGGAATTGGAGCAGCTTTTACAATATTTGTTGTTGAATTAATTTCAAATACTACAACAAAAGCAACTGTTTCTTCTTCAAAACCAATAGAACCACCAGTATATGGATCGAACATCTCTTCTCCATTCTTATAAACTTCAAGAACATCACCTAAATCATAATCCATATTAACTGTCTGAATTACATTTCCAGCTTTTTTTACAGATAAAACAATTGGTGGATAGAGTTTGTTTATGATTTTTGCCATTACAGCATCAGAAAGTTCCTTTGCACACTGATCTACTTTTATTCCCTGACCACTAGTTTCTTTTGTTACAACTTCTGAAATTACAATCTGTCCTGTATGAACATCTGTAAATTTTACATTTATAGCAAGTTTGAATTTTGGAACTTCAACATTTGCAAGCACAAGAGGAATTACTGTTGTAGTTGCTTCATAAGCAGTAATTTCACCAGTAAGCATAAAGTCTAATTGAGAATTTGGATTAATTGCTCCGCTTGTTTCAATATTTTCTCTACGGATTTTATCCAATTCTTCTGCACTTCGTTCCATAACAGCAAATCGTCTTGTATTTACAATTGAAGAAGAAAATGCCGCTCTGACTTGAATCTCAACATTCTTATAGTCTTGAGGAACTGTCTGACCGTTTACAAATCCAATTTCTGTTAAACCAATAACCGGCTTGCTTTCTTGAGCATAAATTCCTAAAGCAACGAATAAACTAGCGGCTAAACATAAAATAACCTTTTTCATTTTAACTCCTAAAAAATAGAAAATAATATTTAACTTATAAATTAACTTAAACTCAACTCTTTTATTTCAACTGATTTTAATACCCGAATCTGCGAGTTTTTGAATCATTTTCTTTTAACTTTTCTTTATCCAAAAGTTTCTTTTCTTCATCAGGAGCAACTTTGATAACTGAACAGCCTTCTATAATTTCATCTGTTGAACCGTCAATTATCTTTGCAATTGCATAAGTCGGAGTTACAGAAGAAATCTTAATTTTTCCAACTTCATCAAAACTTGCTTCCCAACTGTCTCCACCTTCATCATTTGGATAAACAGTATAATACTGGTCTTTTTCGATAAAACCATGACCGTAATTCAATTTAACAATCTTCTTTGCCGGTTGAACAGCTTCAATTTTTAATGGAACAATTGCATTTGCGACTAAGAAAGCAGCCTGAAGAGATGCTTTTCGCATTGCATTCGCAATATAGTTTTCACTTGATGAACCAGTATTATAACTGCCACCTGAAATCTGAGACATAGATTCTTCATTAACTTCAATAAAATCAGAAAGCGCAATGTTACCTGTTGATGTATTTACAACTTTAAAATCGATTCCTAATTCAAGAACTTTTTTTACCTGTTTGTAATTTCCAACTTGCATTGGAGTTTCTGTAAAACCACATTTTGTTACAGTTCCCATCATTAAAAAATCAACTCCACGAATTTTTCCTGAAATCGCTCCAGTTTCGGAATTGATAATTCCTGCCTGTGTAAGCCCTTGTTCTTCAAGCAGTTTATCCAAATCCTGTCTTTCAACAACTTCAAAGCGTCTTGTTTTTACAAGAGCAGTTGTAATCATTGTTGTAAAGGCATCAAGGTCAAATTTAATGCTGTTATAACCACCGTATGTTTTCTGAACAGCACTTGCTTTGTTATCAAATTTTGAAAATCCAATTTTAATTCGATCTTCAAAAGCTCCTTTATCTCTATCGTCGTCACTTTGAGCAAAAACTGCAAAATTAGAAATAATAAGGAACAACGATAGAAGTTTTATAACTTTTCTTTTCATGTTTCCTCCTGAAAAATTATGCTTTTATTATACCCCCCCCCATAATTTGTCAAGTCTTTTTTTATAAAATTTGTTATTTTTTTTGTAATTTAAAATAAAAAAACTTCCTTAATGTATAGGAAGTTTTTTATGTCCATATATTTTAATAATTTAATCCTTTTTTCATATAAATCACTTCACCTTCCAGCCAACCATTCCCTTTCCTTCGCTTGAGAACACCACGCCAATTTTGTACATCTTCTTTCCACTCACAGCAAATCGTTCGCAGTAACCGTTGGCGTCAATCTGTGCCAAGGCATCTTCTGCCACTTCTTCAAACGGGCGGCCTTTGTCCATTTTCAGTTCA
>JAEDFA010000058.1 GCA_016293005.1 Treponema sp. | reverse complement strand
TGTTCGCCAACCATATAACCAAGAGTTCCCCAGTCAACGCCTTTTGTTCCGTTTGAAGATGAGGCTTCTTCTACAACTTTGCGGATATCGTACCAGTAATTGCGTCCGCCTGTGTTACAGTTATCACTTCCTGTAGCATTTTCACCAAAGGAAACCTGATAGCATTGGTCAAACCTCCATCCGTCAATTTTGTGCTCAGTAATCCAGTAAGAAGCAACATCTGAATAATATTTTATAGAATTTGGATTTGTTGCATAATTTACAGGATTATTCGTATCAGGCGTAATTCCAGGATTTTTGATTCCAGCTCTATTTGGAGAAGGAGTAACCGTTCCTTTGTTGTGACCGAATACGCCGTCAAGAATTACTGCAAGGCCTTCATTGTGGCAAGTTTCAACAAGTTCATCGAATTTTTCCATTGTTCCAAACTGGTCATCAATATTAAAATAATCCATTGCAAAATAGCCAGTTGCGTCAAGTTTTTCATTACCTGTACCAGATTCAAAAATCGGCGTCATCCAGATTGCGTTACAGCCAAGTTCTTTTATATACGGAACGGCATTTATAATTCCCTGTAAATCTCCGCCTTTAAGCTGATTGTCAGGTCCCCACATCTGCGTATATCCAATAGAAGAATCTCCGTCCTGGAATGAAGCAACCATTACCTGATAAATACGTAATTCATTCGGGTCAGAAACAAGTTTTGTAACAGGTTTTTCTTCTATTAAAATGGAAGATGAAACAATCGTAGTTCCGGCATTATTTGAAACGCTTCCCGAAACGCTGATTGTTCCAGGAGAAGTCAAAAAATCAGAAACCGTAAACACATTCCGCCCGATTTTGACAGTTTTTGGAGTTCCGTTTATAAAAATCGTGTTTTCAGTTAATTCAATATCGCTTTGAACACTTACTGCAAATGTGTTTCCCAAATATGCCTTTGAAGGAACTTTTACTAAAGGAGGTTCAGGCTCTTTTTGAATTTCGGCACCACTTTGAGTTACGCGGTAAATACCTTTTTCTGTAAGAACAATATCTGAAGAACAAAGTTTTCCTCCAGTGGAATTTGTAATTAAAACATTTACGCTTTCTACGCCTTTAAAATTAAATACATAGTCAGTTTCACTTTCTTCAGAATTTAAGGCAACTCCAGGCCAGCTTGTATTAGGATAATTCACTTTATCTGAACAGTTCCAGTAGTGAATCATAGGATAGCCTAAAGATTTTTCTACGAGAATTTTTATTCCGTCAAATTGTTCTTCACCAATCTGAACATCTAAAACAGCCCCGGAAGAAACTGTAACAGTTTTTGTAAATTTCTTTAAAGAACCGTCAAGAACATAAATATTCCATTTTCCTGGAACAACATCAGAAATCGTAATATTTTCATTATCAGAAGCAATTTGCGAAGAAACTTTAGAAACCGGGTCTGTAACCTGAACTGTACAGTCTTTTGAACCTTTTACATTAATATTTAAAGTTGCAGGAGAAAGAACATATTGTGAAGAATCCTGTAAAGTTCCGCTAATATAATCAGAAGCAATTTTTGAAGAATCAATAAACCATGTTTCAATAGAAGGAATTGCAGAATCAATTAATGCTTCCTGCTCAGAAGAAAGTGTTGAAATATTTACTCCGGAATCAAAAAGCGCTTTGTAAACTTTGGCACGGACAGAAGTTTGTGCATTTATAGTTTCAATTTCATTTTCGCCTGCAACGATGTCTTTTAAAGCTGAAATTACGATTCCGTCAATTTTTGCACCGTTATTTAACGCCTGAACTGAAATGATTCTGTTTTTTCCGACTGGAATCTGTTCGATTGCAAAATAACCTTTTCCGTCTGAAACCAAAACATTCTGTTCGACCGGGAGCATATCATTTCCTGAAACAGTTACAACAGCACTGGAAATTTCTGAAACAGGCATAAGCCTCGAATCTTCTGATTGTTTTAAATTTACAACAAGAGAACCGTATTTTTGCACTGATTTTTCAGAAGAATCTTCAAGATTTGAACATCCGGAAAAAATAAGTGAAGCAATTAAAACCCTCAAAATAAGTTTTTTGAAATGTTTCATTTTTTTACCTTTTTGAATTTATTGTTTTTTATAAGTTTAAATTACAATTACAAAATGTCAAATAAAACAACTTTTTTCAAAAATCGATTCTTTTTTTGGAAAAAATCAAATTCTTTTTGAACTTGATTTTTATGAGTTATAGTTTAAAATCAGATATATGAATTTCGTAAAACTTCAGATAAGCTGCCTGCTAGTTACTTTTTATCTTATATGGATTTATTTATGGCAAATAAAAGACAAAAAAATTCCTAAAAATCGGATTTTTGAACTGCTTTTAATTGTAATTCCGCTTGAAATAATTTTCGACGGAATCACCGCATGGACTGTAAACCACACCGAATTAATTCCGCGCAATTTAAATCTTACTCTTCACGCAATATTTTTCACAACTCCGCAATTCTGCATGCCGGTAATTCTTTATTACATTCTCAACGAAACAAGAAAAGTTCCAAAAACGCTTCTGTTAAAAATTTTAATTTTTCTTCCGGCCGCAATATCTGAAATTCTAATTATATTTTTTCTGCCCCAATTAAAATTCATTCAGGGAAAAACTACATGGTATTCGTTTGGAACTTCTGTAATTGCTGTTTACTCCTGCATAATGTTTTACTTTCTGATGATTTTTATACTGACTATCGTAAAAATTAAAAATATCGAATCAAGAAAAAGAGTCTGCCTGATTTCAGTTTTGTCTATAATTGCGCTGATTATTACTTTTCAGCTTTTCTTCCCCGAAATTCTTCTTACCTCGCTGATTCCGACTTTTTTTGCAATCGGACTTTATGTAAATATTGAAGATCCGGCGTTAAAGCGGCTTAAAGTTTACAACAACGCAACAGTTTCAAGTTTTGCAACGCTCGTAGAAAGTCGTGATTCAAGTACTGGCGGACATGTAAAAAGAACTCAAAACTATGTAAAAGTTCTTCTCGAAGAAATAAAAAGGCATCCTTCGTATTCAGTTTTCATCACAAAAGATTTTGAAGAAAACATTTTCAACGCAGCCCCAATGCACGACATCGGAAAAATTTCAACACCTGACACGATTCTTCAAAAACCAGGAAAACTCACCGATGAAGAATACGCCATAATGAAAGAACACGCAAAAAAAGGCGGAGAAATAATCCGGGAAACTTTTAAAGACCTCGAGGAACCAGAATTTTTACAGATTGCCTACGATGTTGCAAGATTTCACCACGAAAAATGGAACGGAAAAGGCTACCCGGACGGAAAAAAAGAAAATCAAATTCCGTTTGCAGCAAGAATTATGGCAATCGCAGATGTTTTCGATGCTGTTTCTGCAAAAAGATGCTACAGAGATGCGCTTCCACTTGAAACATGCTTTAAAATCATTCAGGACGGCTCAGGAACAGACTTTGACCCTGAACTTGTAAAATGCTTTTTCCATGCAAAAGACAAAATTGTCAAAGTCTACAACGAATCAAACGAAAAATAATGCCTGAACATCAGCATTTTGCTAAAAAACTTTTGTTCCATTTAAGAAGACTGCTTTTACCTTTCCTGTAAAAATTTTTCCGTCAAATGGAGTTGCTTTTCCTTTGCTGAAAAATTCCTGTGAATCGATTTTCCATTCTTCATCTGGGTCTGCAATTGTAATGTCAGCATCATAGCCGGATTTTAAAAGCCCTTTGTTGAGTTTTAAAATTCGTGCAGGATTTGCCGACATAAGTTGTGAAAGGCGTTTTGCATCAATTTGACCGCCCTTTACTAAAATGGTATTACACACCGAATATGAAGTTTCAAGTCCTGTAAAACCTGGAGCGCCGTTTGCCTTATCTTCAAAAGTGTGCGGTGCATGGTCAGTTGATATTACATCGACAGTTCCGTCGCGAATCGCTTCAATAATGGAAAGCCTGTCGTTTTCATCGCGCAAAGGCGGATTTACAAGTGCAAAAATTTCTGGTTCTTCGATTCCCGTCAACGCAATATGATGAGGAGTAACTTCGCAAGTTACAGAAAAACCTTTCATTTCTTCCAATGAAAAAGATCTCTGTTCATTCGCGTGTTCATAGGAATCTGCGGCATCATAATAAAAATCATTCTCGATATCTTTTAATTCCTGTTTTGCGCTTCTGATTGCTTCAATAGCCTGAACTGTGCTTACATGGCAAAGATGAATGTGAGCCCCTGCCGCCCGTGCAAGATTTATATTCCGTTCTGTTGCAATATTTTCTGCAAGCGCAAGAATGTAATTAGCTTCTGAAAGTTCCTCAAAAATTTCTTCTGCAACTTCTTCCGGGCAGTCATAATCGCCTGAACCCCACGCCGGAATCGAATATTTTTTCATTAATTCAAGAGCATTTCTTCTGTTTAGACGCGCTTTTTCTGCTAAATCAGGGTCTTCGCAGTGACATGAAACAATTATTTTTTTTGAAGAAGCGATTCCCATTGCCTCAAGCATAACCGTAGCCGAGCGAACATCGTGTCCATCTTCTGTTATAAGCGGAACAACTTGAGAATCAAGGCCTTCAAGATGAGAAATCGTTTCTCCGTCAAAATCTTTAGTAATACTCACAGACTGAATCACGCGCGAAAGTTTAAGTTTTTCTGCACGAAGGTCGACTTCACACGCCTGTTCAAATGATGAAATTACCGGTGAAGTATTCGGCATTGCGACAACAGTTCCGTAACCGCCTTTTACCGCAGCATGAAGAGCTGAATTTAAATCTTCTTTATGAGTAAGACCAGGGTCGCGAAGATGAACATGCATATCTATAAACGATGGCATTACCGTAAGTCCTTTTGCATCAAAAAAAACAACTGAATTTTCATTTTCATAGCCGTCTTCAAGCAAAATGGAATCAACAAACGATTTTAAAGTGTCAAGATTCGTGTAGTAGCCTTGAAAAACTGAACGAATTTTTCCATTCAATAAAAAAATTGCTCCAGGTCCATCAATTGATTCATCTAAAAGCCTTGCGTTGTAAATTAAAACAGAATTCATTAGCATGACTCCTCTGGCTTTCCGTTTTCACCGGCTTTGTACAAAGTGTCGCAATATTCACAGCGGTAACAGGCGTTTTCTTTGCTGACAAGAATAAAATTCGGTTTTATGTAGTGTTCAGTCTGAGTAATACACCTTGGATTCTTGCAGTCAAAAATTCCTTTTACACGATTTGGAAGTTCCATATTGATTTTACGAACGATTTTTTCATCTTTGATGACATTTACACAAATATGCGGATCGATAAAACCTAAAACAGAATAATCGATGTCCATTACATTTTCGATTTTGATTATGTCTTTTTTACCGGATTTTGAAGAAGCAACATTCATTATCAACGCCGCACAAAACGGAGCCTTATCAAGCCCAAGCCACTGAAAAATCTGCCAGCCTCTTCCGGCCTTTATGTGATCGATTACAAGACCGTTTTTTATTGTATCTACATTTAACATAATTTTCCTGCCTTTTAAATTAAAAATGATTTTTAGATTTTACTCGATTGCACCGGTGAGTTTTGAAATAAGTGCCATTCGCGCAAACATTCCAAACCGAACTTGCTTAAAATACGCAGCACGCGGATCATCGTCTACTTCAGGTGCAATTTCGTTTACCCTTGGAAGCGGATGAAGGACAATCATTCTTTGTTTTGCAAGTTTCATTTTTTCTTTATCGAGAATATAACTGTCTTTTAATCGAAGATAATCCTGTTCATTGAAAAATCTTTCTTTTTGAACTCTCGTCATATAAAGAATATCAAGACTTCCAATTACTTCTTCAAGGCGTTCTGCACAAACATACTGAACATTATTAGGCTCTAAAACATTTTTTATCATGTAGCCCGGCATTGAAAGTTCTTTTGGACTTATAAAAACAAATTTATTGTCACGATACCTGCACATTGCCTGAACTAAACTGTGAACTGTTCGTCCAAATTTTAAATCTCCGCAAAAACCGATTGTCTGCCCTTCCGTAGAACCTAAAAGTCTTCTGATTGTCACTAAATCGGTTAAAGTCTGAGTCGGGTGAGAATGTCCGCCATCACCTGCATTTATAATCGGAACAGAAGAATATTTGCTTGCTAAAAGTGCCGCACCTTCTTTTGGATTACGCATCGCAATTACATCGACATAAGAAGAAACAACCCTGATTGTATCTGAAAGAGTTTCTCCTTTTGTTGAAGAAGTATACGAAGCGTCTGCAAAACCTTCGACAGTTCCGCCAAGATGAAGCATTGCAGCCTCAAAAGAAAGCCTTGTTCGCGTACTCGGTTCAAAAAAAAGTGTCGCAAGAATTTTCCCACGACACACATCCTGAAAAGCGATAGGATCTACAATCATCTGTTCTGCCAAAGAACAAATTTCATCGATTTCTGAAACAGTAAGATCACCTGGTTCTATTAAATGCCGCCCTTTTAACATATTTTCTACACCTTAAAATCAATAATAAAGACTAAACACAAATTTTTAACAAAATCTGAATCAACTGCGTATTATATCAACATTAAGAAAAAATTACTAGGTTGAATGTCACGCTATCATCAACAAGAGAAAAATTCTTTTGGTGAATATTAAATAAATTTTACAAGATTTTTCCTGCATCTTTTACTATAATTATTGTATGAAATCGCCAAAAGAAATATCGGTAGATGAAAAACTCATCACGCTCACAAACGAAATTATCAATCTCACGCAAGAAAAAGATACACTTCCTCTCAAAGTTTTAAATCTTCTCATAAACGATGCAGAAATTCAGGAAGTTCAGGATTACGCAAATACAGTTTCCATAAAACGACTCGGCTTCAATGACCACGGACCTGTTCACATGCGGACAGTCTGCAGGAACGCATTAAAAATGCTCAAAATTCTCCATCAGGCAAATATAAAAACCTCGTTAGAACAGGAACAGGCAGGAACTTTTTCAGACAGCGTAACTAGCGTGATTCTTGCATCATTTTGCCACGACTTCGGAATGACAATTGCACGGCAAGACCACGAACTTTATTCAGGAATTCTTTCATACAACATAATCGAACGCGTTTTAAATCAGGCATTAGACAAACAGAAAAATCTAAAACGCTTTGTAACAATTCGTTCACTCGCAATGGAAGGAATTTTAGGTCACATGGGAACCAGAAAAATTCATTCAATTGAAGCCGGACTTATTCTTCTTGCAGACGGCTGCGATATGACAAAAGGAAGGGCAAGAATTCCAATGGAAATAAACACAAAACCATCCGCTGGCGACATCCACAAATATTCTGCCAATTCAATCGAAAAAGTAAAAATTCTTAGCGGAGAAGAAAAACCAATCAAAATCGAAGTCTACATGAACGAAAATGTAGGATTCTTTCAAATTGAAGAAGTTTTAATGCAGAAAATAAACTGTTCGCCAGCAAAAAATCTTGTAGAACTCTACGCCGGAATAATCGGAAAAGACATCAAAAAATATCTATAATAAAACTAGCTGCACTGTAACAGATAAAATTAAAATTGCATTTCAAATCCCGAAAACGCTTAAAATTTTGTGCCGGTCGTTTTTAAAATTTAGCAAATTTAAATAAAAAAAGACTGCCAGATTTGACAGCCTTTTTCAAAAGTTAGAATTCTTTTTTTTCTGCTTTACGCTTTTTATTTAAAAGTTTGCGTTCAAGTGTTGTTTTCTTCTGGTGAAGAATTGCAGAAGGTTTTTCAAAATATTCACGCTTTTTATATTCGCGGATAATGCCTTCTTTTTCAACCATGCGTTTAAAGCGTTTGATAGCCCGTTCAAGGTTCTCAGAATCTTCTACGAAGATTGTAGCCATTTAGAATTCACCTCCTGAAATCCGGTGATTACCGAAAAACAGAATCAGTGTAACTTAAAAAAAAATTAAATTCAAGTATAAAAATTCTGTTGTCAAAAATCTCTTTTAATTTTTTACGCTTGCAAACGGAACAACTTTATCTTCTGAAAGCGTACGCGAGCCGACGATAAATTTAATTTCTTCGCCTGCCTGCGGATAAAGTTCAATTTTTGGGCAAGACTCAATCAAAAAACCGCGATAATCGTAATGTTCAATCTGACAAGTCATTTTTATTGGAAGAACAAAATTTTCTTTGCGGATAACGACAGAGTATTCTTCGCTTGAAGGAAAACCAATTGTAATTCCGTCTTTTGAAGGAACAAGAATTACCGGAAGCTTTACTGATTCAAACTGCGGAATTCCATTATTGATTTTTGCCATTACCTCGCCTTTTGAATCTAAAATTTCTGCATCGAACATAACGCCTTTTAAAATCAAGCGGCTGCTTCCGTTTACAGAAAAAAGTTCCTCTTCATTGAATGAAAGCATCCAGCTCAAATACGCAGAACAAATGTGCATGTCAAAAAACGCATACGAAGAATAATCTAAAACTTCACCGACGCGATTGTATTTGTTGTTGAGGATTTTTTCAGCAATTTTAATTGTTTTTGGAAAATCTTCATCGCCCTGAGCGTCGCTTTTTGGAAACAGTTCAAAAATTATTTTTTCAGCTGAATTTCTAAATCCAAACGATTTTCCGTAATATTTTTCGACATCTGGAAAAATCGAAGTGACGAGTTTTGTAATTGCAGACGGAATAAAAGTTCCTGTGGTAAACGGATAATAATCGCGTTTCATGATTAAATTGTAAAAACCGTTGATTTTTGGATAAAATTCGTTTTCGTAATATTCAGGAGTTAAATTCCATCTTGTTGTAAACGCTTTTATCTGCCCGAATTTTCTGTACTTCCAGTTCCCGCGACAGAACGGAACAGTCGGTGCAACATCTTCAGGATTTATAATGTTCCAGATAAAATTGTATTTTTTATCTTCTGTGGAATCATCGATTGAAACATTCGGACTTGCAAAAGTGTAAGTATAAAGTTTTTCTGTATCAAAAATTCCTGAATCTGCTAAATCTGCACCCAAAAGATTTGTAATTGCACCACCTCGACTGTGCCCGGTAATCAGAAAAAATGTTTCAAAAGGAGAAATCTGTTTTTTTAAAAGAAAATACATCAAGGCAGTGTGAACCTGTCGTTCTGCAATGTAAAAACCTTCGTGATATTTTGCGGCAGTTTTTACTGTATCGCTCACATTTAAATTTGAAACCCATTCGTTAGGCTGAAGAGGAGTTCCGCGGACAGTAACGAAAACAAGATTTGCTTTTCCTTTTGAACTTGAAATTTCTTTTATTGCAAAACTGAACGCTGCCTGATTCTTACCAAGTTCTGCATCAGAATAATCGATGTCATAATGAAATTCCATATTTTCATCTTTTATTCCCAAAACACGATACACCGATTTTAACTGACAGGCGTCTTTTAAATCGTCTTCACGCAAATAAGAAACTTCAGAAAGAATACATGCCATTCTTGCAATCGTATGATTGTAGTAAAACGCGCTTTTTTCACCGAAAAGTTTTTCACTCCATTCGACTGTAATATCAACAGGTTCTTTTACTTTTGTTTCTTCCGCATTAACAGGAACAGTAATTTTTTCCAAATTTACACAAGATTTTTTTAACATTTCATTCCCCAAAAAGAATTAAAAAATTCTCTCTCAAATAAAAAATTACTCCGATTCTTGAAGATTTTTTAAAATACTGAATAATTCAGGGTACTTTGACTCCATCATTACAGGTTTTCCAGAAGAATCTAAAAAGCAGTGGGAACTTTTTCCTGTAAAAACGACTTTATCATTTACTTTCATTGTATAACCGAAAGTAAGTTTAAACGCAGAAAGTTTTAAAACCTGAACTGAAACTTCGATTACTTCCGGGTAAGTTGTAGTGTTGCGGTAATTACATTCAAGGCTTACAACTGGAGAAATAATTCCTTCTTTTTCCATTTTATCGTAACCCCAGCCGATTTTTTCAAGGAAATCGATGCGAGATTCTTCCATAAAGCGGACATAATTTGAATGATGCGTAACACCCATTTTATCTGTTTCGTAATAATTGATTTTATGCTTGTAGTTTTCCATATTTAAAATTATCTTTTTATTTAAATTTTCTGTCAAGTGTGAATTCTTTATATACCTTCAAAACCGCCAAAGATAAGTTTTTCAAGGTGCCCTTGATTTTTTAATTCATTTATTACAGAATAAATCCGACTTTATGAAAAAGATTTTTTTTCTTCTATTAATAACATTCTTCTCGGTTTCAGCGTTTTCTCAAAAAAAATTCATCGGTTTTGACTGCGGGCTTACAACTGCACTTCCGTTTTATTCTGATTCAAAAATTCAGGAATACAACAAAAATGTCTCAGATTCCCCAAACAGAATCGTAATCGGTCTTGAAGCGGCAATAAAATTCAACATTCTGACGCAATTAAAACTTTTTCTTGCATCTTCAGTTCAATCTGACTTCAACTGGAATGCCGACGAATATTCAAATCACATCGATTACGATTTTTCTTTCGGCGTAAAAATTTACCCAAATCTCTACGGTTTCAACTTTTCAATCGCATATTTAATCGGACAAAGGGCAGATTTCATCAATAATTCAATAAACAAAAAAGAAACGCTTCTTTCTGCATGGGGAAATGGATTTAAACTTTCTCTCGGCTACGATTTTCACCACAATTCTCAATTTGACTGTCTTCCATCGCTCGGTTTTTACTACAAATTTGTTCCGCGTGGAAACGAAAATTACGACAATTATCTCGGATTTTTTATCGGTTTGGCATATTAACACTTATAAAAATGAAAAATAATCTCTCAAGAATCATTAATAAAATTGCTTCCATTTTCAAAAAAGAAATCATGCTTTCAGTATCGCTTTTGGCGGCTATTGTTTCACTTTTTATAACACCTCCACAAGTAAAACTTCTCTACGATATTGACTGGAAAACTCTGGCAACTTTGTTTATGCTGTTAAGTGTTTTGGAAGGTTTTAAAAAGGAACAGATTTTTGACCCATTATTAAAAATGACAGGAAAAATTGGTGGAATTGCCGGGCTTACTTTCTTTTTTGTCTTCAGCGTGTTTTTTTCATCGATGTTTGTAACAAATGATGTTTCTTTGATTATTTTT
>JAEDFA010000057.1 GCA_016293005.1 Treponema sp. | reverse complement strand
GAACCATAAAGATACTCTGCTTTTGAATATTCTTTACTTGTAGCACTTGCCATCTGTTCTCCGGTTGTTAAATCGGTAAAATCTACGCTGATTGTATAACCGCTTCCTGTCTTACGAACCTTTGTAAACACTGCAAACTTTGCTGTTGTAATTTTTCCAAGTTCAATTGCTGTTGATTCGTCATGGGCTGCACTTTCGCTTTCTGCCTGAAGTTTCTTCAATGCAAGTTCCGATTTCGAGTCAACAACAGTCTTCATTCCAAGATATTCCTGAAGGTTTGACTTAAGTTTGTCCTGAATCTGGCCTGGAAGCCATGCATTTTCACTTGTTCCTAAATTGACAATTTCCAAATTTACAACCTGAACAGGATATTCCGTCAGATTTGCAAGACGTTCTCTTTCCCATCTTTCTTTGGCTTCTTCGGCCTTACGTTTCTCTTCCTGCACAAGACGTTCCTTGTATTGCTCAAGTGTCTCTATACCATCAATCTTTGTTATTGAGTACGATTTTGAAGACAAATCATTTGTTTCAAATGTAACAAGATATGTTACCTTGTTTGCATAATTAAGACGTTCAGCAATGTTTGTCATATCCATTCCGCTGACAATCTTTACCTTGTTTTTAGCAAGAGCTGACAAAATTACAGTTCCGTCATTTGCTACTTTCATTCCAGAAAGACTCATATCGCAAGTAAATACTGCGGTTGCATCTTTGTTTTTTTCTAATGTCTTACCTATTTTCTTTGCATCAACCTTTGTCTGAGCAAAAAGTGAAATTGAAAATAAGCTTATAAGTAATAATGATAAATATTTTTTCATTTATTTTATTTCTCCTATATCAAAAAATCAGCCAGATTCATAACTTCCTGAGCGGCGGCCTTTGTCTGTGCTTCAGTTTCAAGACCTTTAGTGCCCATAACATCATTTTAGTTCTGATATAAATTTATTTAAACAAAGTACCCTCCAATCGAGCAAATTTTACCACGGGCATTTTTGTGTCAACATACTTATTACAATTATATCACAAAAAACTTAATTTTCCATCTTTTTGTAATTGAAGATTGAGGAAAATGCTGAATCGAAAACCAGAAAAAACTCAATGTTCTACGGAAGCGGAAAAGGAGCCGAAAGCAGCTGCTGGATTCTGAACCTAGTTCAGAATGATATTAGTTTTTAGACACCATCTCTTCATTCTATTAAATCTTCCCTATAAAGAAAAAATCTGTTAATATGAAAATATGAAAATAATGGAAAAATTAAAAGAAAAGAAAATTTTTCATAAAATCAGAAATATTTTTACAAAAAAAAGTGTTTGTGAATATTTTGAAAATCTTCAGGCGGGCGGAAAAAGCGTGGCATTCACACTGATTTTTGCTTTTATTCTGATGGTTTTGATTTGTCTTGCAGTATTTTTCAATTATGTGCGCGGACCGGAGCGTGTTCTTGTTCCAGAAGTGCGCGGGAAAAATCTTCGAGATGCTTTAATCGAAATGCAGAATCGTGAACTTTATCCAAAAATCACTCAGCGTTATTCAGATAATCCTGATGATGAAAATACAATTTTGGAACAGTCTCCAGATGCAGGTTCAATCGTTCGCGGATATAGCCGTGTAAATCTTGTTGTAAGTCGCGGAGTCGTTGTTCAGGAATTAGAAAATTATGTCGGTCAAAATTTTGATGAAGTTAAAATGAACATTCAGACGACTTTCGCTGGTTCTTCAAATCCGTTAATTGTTATTTCAGCGCCAGAATACAAAGGAGACCTTTCAGCAGCGGGAACAATTCTTGAGCAGGATCCACCGGAAGGAACAAAAATCTCTGAGCCGATTACTTTAAAACTCGTTGTAAGCCGCGGACCAAATTTTGACAATACTCGAGTTCCGTATTTAATCGGTAAAAATATCGAACAAATGCAGTCACAGATGGCAGGAAGCCGCGTTATTTACGATTTTGAAACTCATTTTGCATCCGACGGTGAACAGGCAGGAACTGTAACTTCTCAGCAGAGTTTTGATTCAGAATTTGTAAAAAATTATTCAAGAATGACTGTTGAACTTGCTCTTCCAAGAGGTCAAGTCGATGGCAAAGTTTGCGGAATTTTTACTGATTCTCTTGTAAATTATCCGTATCCTGTTCAAATGCACTTAGATGCTGTCGATAAAAATGGAAATAGCCGCACGGTTGTAAAATTCCTTCACACTGGCGGAAAAGTTACAATTCCATACATAGAAGAAAAAGGCACTGTTCTTACGCTTTATGTCAGCGGAAAAGCGTCTAAAAAAATTACCGTAAATTAGGAAGAATTATGCAATCGCCAAAAATTTGTCTTTCGCTTACTTGCAAAACTTTGCGTGAAGATGTTGAATTAATAAAAAAATACCGCGATTATATCGATATTGCAGAACTTCGCGTTGATCATCTTTCAGAAGAAGAACAGCTTTCTGTAAGAAATTTTCCGAGCATGATTGATGTTCCGTGTATTCTTACAATTCGGCGTGTTCAGGAAGGCGGTGTTTTTTCAGGGAATGAATTTTCCAGAACAACTTTGTTCGCTCGTGCTCTTGCGTTTGCAGATACAGACCCTTCAAAAAATTTTGCGTATGTAGATTTTGAAACTGATTTCAATGTTCCAAGTCTTTTAGATGCGGCTTCGGCTTTCGGTGTAAAAATTATTCGTTCTTATCATAAATTTGACGGACCTGTTGAAAATCTTGCGGAAGAAATCATAAAAATGCGCCAGTCTCCAAACGAAATTCCAAAAATTGCATTTATGCCAAAGAAGTTGAGCGATGTTACAAATCTTTACCGCGAAGTAAAAAAAATCCATGGTCAGCAGTATATCGTATGTGCAATGGGAAATATGGGATTTTCTACCCGCGTTCTTGCGTATAAAACAGGTTCTTTTTTGACTTATACATCTCCTGAGTCAACTTTAAAAAATGTACCGGGAATCGGGCATACTGATCCAAAAACTTTAATTGACCTTTATAATTTCCGGAACTTAAACAGTGAAACAAAAATTTTTGCGGTAACCGGGTATCCGTTAAAAGTTACTTCAAGCCCAAAAATTCACAATGCTGGATATAAAAATCACAAATTGAACGCAGTTTTCATTCCGCTCCCGTCAACTTCTATAGAAGAATCTTTTGATTTTGCAAATGAAGTTGGACTTTCCGGAATGGCGGTTACAGTTCCGTACAAAGAAAAAATGCTCGATATTCTTGATGAAGTTGATATGCAGGTCGGTGAAATCGGGGCGTGCAATACTGTATTTAAAGTTGATGGCCGCTGGATTGGACGGAACACAGATTGTTTTGGAGTGATGTGCGCTCTTCGTGAGTTTCTTGGTGAACATAAATTGAAACGCAAAAAAGTTGCAATTATCGGGGCAGGTGGTGCTGCAAAGGCTGTCTGTTACGCGGTTAAGCAGATGGGCGGAAAAGCGTGCATTTTTAACAGAACTCTAGACCATGCAAAAATGCTTGCCGAACGATTCGGATTTGAGTACGCATCTTTAACAGAAAGTTCTGCGGCAATTTTAGACCGTTATTCAGATTTGATAATTCAGACTACAAATGTCGGAATGCATTCAACGGAACCTTCAAACAAAGAAAACAATCCAATCTGGTTTTATAAATTCCGGGGCACAGAAAAATTAATGGATATCATTTACGACCCGGAAGAAACTCCTGTGATGAAAAAAGCAAAAGATGCCGGATGCAGTGTTTGTAACGGTTTTCCAATGCTTCGGTATCAGGGTGAAAAACAGTTCAAATTTTTTACTGGAATCGATTATTAGTCGGCTTCCAAAATTTAATATAAATGGGAAAAATTATGTCATTAACACAAACTGAACAGAAAAATTTATCTGCAAACACGGCTGTAGAAACTTTAATCGAAAAAGGTTTTATTTTCAGCGGAATGAAAATTGGGCTTGGAACTGGTTCAACTGCGCTTCCTGCTGTAAAACGCCTTTCCGAATTCATAAAAGATGGAACATTAAAAGACATCAAGGCTGTCGTAACTAGTTTTCAGACTGAAAATGCCTGTGCCGACTGGGGAATTCCAGTTTATTCTTTTAAAGACAGAATTATAAACGGTTCTCTTGACCTTGCAATTGACGGTGCAGATGAAATTGACTTTGAAAACAATTGTATAAAAGGCGGTGGCGCTGCTTTGTTGCGTGAAAAAATCGTTGCGTACAATGCTAAAAAATTTGTCGTTGTGGCAGATTCTTCAAAAGCCGTAAAAACTCTCGGAACAAAATTTCCGCTCCCTGTAGAAATTATCGGGGAAGCGTTTGTGCCTGTAAAAAAAGCGCTTGAAGCACTTGGGGCAAAAGTTGTTCTTCGTGAAGGCGTAAAAAAATGCGGTCCTGTAATCACCGATAACGGAAATCAGATTGTCGATTGTCTCTGGTCTTCTCCTGTAGATTCTAAAAAAATGGAAGATATCATAAACGACATTACGGGCGTTGTTGAAGTCGGATTTTTCACAAAAAATAAACCGATTGCATTCATCGCAAAAGAAGACGGAACTGTTGAAGTTCGCGGATTGTAAAAATGTTTCCGCCTTTTTTCACAGAAGACGCTTTTGAAATTTGCCGCCAGACTGTAAAAGACTTGCAGGAACAAAAATCGTTTCTAAAGCGAGTAACAAAAAAAAGTTTAGAGCGCAAAAATCAGGGCGTCATGCTTGGTTCTCTTGTCTGTGTTGATAAAGACGGAACAAAAATCGTTTTAAAGGCTGTTTCGGGGATTAGTTTTCAGCTTGTCGAGAAAAAAAAGTTAAAAAATCATATAGTCGTTCCGCCGATTGTTTCTGCAAAAAGAATAAAACGCGCGCTTTCAAAAAATGACAGAAAAATTCATTCGCTTACAAAAAGAATTTTGATTCTTTCAGATAAATTAAAAAAAAATTGCGCAAATAGTAAAAAAAATCAGAAATTCACAGAAAAAAGACAAATTTATTCAGGCTTGCGAAAAAAATTGTGCATGGAATCGCTTGAAAAAGTTTTTTCGCTGTACGAATTTCACTGTGCCAACGGTAAAACGAAAAAACTTCTTGAAATTTGTAACAAAAATCTTCCACCCACTGGAACTGGGGATTGCTGCGCGCCGAAACTTCTTGATTATGCTTTCAAAAATTCACTTAAACCGCTTTCAATGATGGAAGTTTTCTATGATAAAAAGACTGATTTTTATAATTTAAAACCTGTTTATCCGTGCGAAGAGAGGTGTTCACTGATTCTGCCTGAAATGCTTGGACTAAAAATCGTTTATCGTGACAAAAATCTTGTGGTCGTTGACAAGCAGAGTGGAATTTTGAGCGTTCCGGGGCGTGGTCCTGAAAAACAGGATTCAATTGTTTCAAGGCTGAAAAATCTCTTCCCCGATTGTATAAATCAGCCTTCGGTTCACAGACTTGATATGGAAACGAGCGGACTTATGGTTCTGGCTTTTGATGCAGAAACTCACCGGGCTTTAAATCATCAGTTTGAAAATCGCGAAGTAAAAAAAGAATATATTGCAGTTTTAGACGGAATTATTTTAAAAAAAGATTTTTTGCAGAACGAACGGATAAAATGGTTTTCGGAAAAATCTGGAATCATGGAACTTTATTTTCGTCTTGATGTTGAAAATCGTCCGCATCAGATTTGGGATGAAGAAAACGGAAAAAAATCAGTTACGGAATTTGAAATTTTAAATTTTGAAAATTATAAAAATCCTCAGGGAAAAGTCCAGAAAGCGACGCGGATAAAATTTATTCCGCATACAGGTCGAACTCATCAGCTTAGGCTTGCATCAAGCGATATTCACGGCTTTAATCATCAGATAATCGGCGACAGTCTTTATGGCATTTTCACGGAAGGTCAGAGGCTTTTGCTTCATTCTTCGTATTTGAGTTTTGTTCATCCAGTTTCCGGGAAAAGAATGGAATTTTTTCTTAACCCGGAATTTTAATAGTTTTAATTTCGATTTTAAAATTTTATAATTTGAGTGAATTTTTAGTTTTTTGCGGCGGAAATTTTTTCAGCGTGTTTTAAAGCGTCTGTAATGTTGTCGAAAATGTTTTCCCGACCGATAATATCTGCCATTCCCGATTTGTTTAAAAGTTTCATCGGCTGTTCCTGAACTCCGCTTAAAATTATCGTGATGTTTTTTCTGTCGCACGCAGATTTGCATTGACTTAATGCGTTTATTCCGCCTGCATCGAGGTATTTTGTGTTTTTCATACGGAGAATCAGAATTTTGTAGTCGGCGCCGGCTCGTTCAGATGCGAGTTCAAATTTTCGTACAGTTCCGAAGAAAAGAGGCCCTTCAATTTCGTATACGATTACGCCTTTTGGAATGTCAATTGTTTCTTCGCTGCCGTCGCCTGAAATTCCTGCGATTACAAATTTTTCAGTTGTTTCGACTTCGCTTAAATCAATCATTTTTTTAATGAAGAAGAATGCGGCAAAGGCAAGACCGATTAAAATCGCGTAAGTTAAATCGATGAAAACTGTGATTAAAAAAGTTACAGTTAAAACGCAAATATCTGATTTTTGACCTTTGAGAAGTTTTCTGATTGCCGGAAGTCCTGCCATATTCCATGCAACGCTCATAAGAACTGCTGCAAGAGCCGGGAGAGGAATGTATTCAACATAGCTTCCAAAGAAGAGCATAATCAAAAGAAGAATTACGGCATGAATGATTCCTGCGACTGGAGTTCTTCCGCCGTTGTTGATATTTGTTGCAGTTCTTGCAATTGCTCCTGTTGCTGGAAGACCACCGAAAAGCGGGCTGAAAATATTTGCGATTCCCTGACCGATTAATTCATTGTTTGAATTGTGTTTTGCTCCAATCATTCCGTCGGCAACAACTGCAGAAAGTAAGGATTCAATGGCTGCAAGTACGGCGATTGAAATTGAAGTTGGAAGAACTTTTGTAATTGTTGAAAGTGAAAAATTTGGAAGTTTTGGCGTTGGAAGTCCTTTAGGAATTGAGTAACGGTTTTTTATGATGTCTGCGTGCCATGGAGAATTGAGCTCTGATGCTCCCTGAACGCAGTTTGAAATTATGATGTTTACGATTGTTGCAAGAATTATTACGATTAAACTTCCCGGAATTTTTTTAGTAACTTTTGGCCACAGAAAAATTATTACAAGGCAGATAACAGCCATTGCCGTTGAATAGAAGTTTATTGAACTGATTGAATTTGCATATACGAGAATTTTTTCTGCGAAAGTTCCTGGCATTTTTGTGTATGTTTTCCCGAATGCTGTAACAGGATTTGCTTCAGAGATTGCTTCAAGCCCGAAAAAGTCTCCGATTTGACCTGTTGCGATTGTTACGGCAACTCCGGCAGTAAATCCGACTACGATTGTATATGGAATGAATTTTACAAGTCCGCCCAACTTGAATGCTCCTAAAAGAATTAAGAAAATTCCTGCAAGAACAGTCGCAGTTGCAAGTCCTGAAAATCCTAAATCTGGGTTGTTGACGATTGCATAAATTATTACAGTGAATGCTCCGGTCGGTCCGCCAATCTGACATCTTGTTCCACCGAATGCTGCGATACAGAAACCTGCGATGATTGCTGTGTAAAGTCCTGTTTCCGGAGCGCAGCCGCTTGCGATTGCAAAAGCGATTGAAAGTGGAAGCGCAACAATTCCTACGATGATTCCGGCAATTAAATCCTGAATAAAGGCTTTTCCGGAGTAACCTTTTAAACTGTTTAGTAATTCTGGTTTATACATTTTGTAAATCCTGAAAATAACAAATTTTTACTAATTGCTTGAATAAGCGTGTTTTGTATTCTACAGTTTGTTCGGAAAAAATTAAAGGGTATATTGAGAAACATATTTTTTTTGCTGATGCTTTTAGATATTCTTAAAAATTTGGAAAAAATCAAAAAAAAAGTTTTTAATTTTCGCTGAATATTTTACATTTTTTTTCTTGACAATAAACATAACTGAAAATAAAATAGAATTATGGACTTAAAAAGCGTATTAACGACAGATACAGTAAACCTTCATTTGAAAGGTAAAACAAAAGAAGAAATCATCGATGAAATGTTAGACATTCTTGTAAAAGCAGGAAAGGTTTCAGATAAAAAAAGTGCTCATGATTGCGTTTTAGAACGAGAACGCAAAATGTCTACAGGTATGAAACATGGAATCGCTATTCCACACGGCAAAACAGATTCTGTTACAGATTTGGTTGCCTGCATAGGAATTTCAGACAAACCTGTTGATTTTGATTCACTTGATCAGGAACCTTGCAGAATTTTCATTATGACATTATCTCCTGTAAATAAAACAGGACCACATCTTCAGTTCCTTGCAGAAGTCAGCCTTCTTTTCAAAAGTGCAGATAAGCGACAGCAAATTCTCAGCACTCAAGATAAAGCAGAAGTAATAAAAATTCTAACAGAATAGTTATATTTCTTTTTCTGGAAAAGGCCTTTATGTTAAATCGTGAAGGTCTTTTTTTATTTATCATTGGTTTCGTTTTAATTTAAAATCATCAGCTGAACAAAAATACTTTTTTTTGATAGTTTTAAAAATCTGTAATTGAAATTTCAATGTTATTTTTGTAATGATGTATGCGTTATGCTGAAGTTAATTCAGTAATTTGCGAATAAAATGGTAAAAATCTAAAATTGCTTTATTAAAACCGTAAAAATTTTCCTAAAAGGACAGAATTTATGAAATTTGAACCGCTTGTAAAATCAGAAAATCATGAACTTTTTTTAATTAACGACAATTCAAAAATTGAAACAGAAAAAATAAAACTGATTTCAGATTTTTCGTTGCAGAATCCAGAACTCCCAGATGAAAAATTGTCGGCGATTAAAGTTTTGTGGAGTAATGTCGAACTTTCTTCGGGTGTGTATAATGAAGAATATCTTTCAAATCTTAGGGAATATTTAAAATTCCTTGAAGAAAATTCTAAACTTGTTTTTATTTATCCTGTTGCGCAGAAAAATTTTGAAAATCCAGAAGAATCGGAAAATTTTATTTCAGCGATGGTTCATGCCGCAAGAAGAATAAAAGATGCACAGAGCGTTGTTGGTTTTGCGCTTCCAGATGAAATTTTAATAAAAGATAAATCAGAAGGGTTTTCGCCGGAAGGTTACGCATCTTGGTTTGTTCAAGAAATGAGTAAAAAGCATTCTCATTATGTTTATTTTGCTGATGAAACTTTTTTAAAGGAAAATTCACTTTTTGATTCGGCGTTAAAAACTGATTTTGTTTTCTGGAAATCGTTCATTTAGTTTTCAAGAATTTTAAAATTTTGCAAAAATTTTCAGTTAAAACGCAATATTTGCGAAAAACCGTAAAGTTTTCACATAAAAGTTCCGAAATTCATTAAAATAACATTAAATTCTCTTGCAATAAATTTTAATTTGTGTCATTATTCAGTCATAAATTATTAGGAGGAATAAAATGACACAGGTTGAAAATAAAACTTTTTTTCAAACTTTCAAAAGTTATATCATTACTTGTGCTTTTTTTATCGTTGCTGCAATAACAGTTTCAGTTGTTCTTCCTCCAAAAGATTCAGAAGTTATAGGTCCAAGTATTAAAACTGTTTCAGAATCAAATTCAGAAGATTATTTGTATGAAGCTTCTCTTTCAGTAGAAAATATTAGTCGTGAAGACAGAGGATTACAACTTTATCGCGACCCTAATTCGCGTGGCGCTGTAGAGTGGTTTTATCTTCATATAACAGGAAATCGTGATGTAACAATGGCAATTCTTGAAGAAGCAGAAAAAAATGATATTCCGCTTTCTCTTGCGTTTGCCCTTGCTTATACAGAAAGCCGTTATAATGTTCTTGCGGTGAATAAAAATACAAATTCTTCTATTGATAGGGGACTTTTTCAGTTAAATGATAAAAGTTTTCCAGGTCTTGCAGAAGAAGATTTTTTCAATCCAAAAATCAGTGCAAAATACGGAATGTCGCACCTTAAGCATTGTTTAAAAGTTGGTGGAAACGAAGTTACTGGAATTGCAATGTATAATGCTGGAACAAATAAAGTAAAATCCGGCAGAACACCACAGTCAACTCTTAATTATGTTGGAAAAATTGTTGCATATCAGGATAAACTTGAACGACTTTTTACAGAAGAAGTTTGTCCGTATTTTGATGATATAAATAGTTTCGGTGGAGTTGCAGTTGCTCTTCTGAACAGCGACAAAATAAAGCGTTAAAGAAAATAAAATTTACACAGATTTTAATTTTCTTTAAATATTTTTGTATATAATATAGGCGTTTCTAAAGTTTTTAGAAATGTTTACGGGTAATTCGATATAGAAATCCCTTATTATAAAATCCTCCTTATTTTGAGCCAGTCCGTTTTTTATTGTTTTTTCGGGCTGGCTCTTTTTTTTGCTTAAAAGATTAGAAAAATTGGTTTTATTGTGAAAAAATTCACAATATTCTTGATTTTTTTTGAATTTTTGTCTATAAATGCTTGTGTATAAATTGGGAAAACAATATAATGGCTTTAATTCCAAAGAAAACTCGGGAACGGTTGGTTTTAATCAGTTCTGTTCTTGAAAAATTTCCAGAAAAAAAAATAACTTCTGTAGAAATTTCAAAAATTCTTAAGTGTAAAGATTCTCTGGTTCGTTATGATTTGACTTTTATCGATTATAAAAAAGGCGTTTCAAACGGCTATGATGTAAAAGAACTTAATGAAAGTATAAAAAAAGTTTTCACTAATCAGGAATTTTTAAATTCAGAATTAAAAAAGTGCTGTGTTGTGGGACTTTCAAAATTCGGGGAAGCGCTTCTTAATGAAAAAATTTTTTCAGGTTCTGGGTTTAAAATAGAAGCAGGATTTGATTCTAGTGTTAATCGGGTAGACCTTTTTCGTTCGGCGTTTGAACTTTATCCTGCAACAAAAATCGAACAGATTTGCATTCAGAAAAAAATCGAATATGCTTTTTTGTGCTGCAATGATTCTGAAAGCGAAAAAATGGTTCAGCGTCTTATAAAAGGCGGAATTAAAGGAATCGTAAATTACACAAATTCTGTTTTTTTTGTGCCAGACGAAATTAAAATAGTTCATGTTTCGCCTGTTTTTGCGTTGAAAAATCTAGAATTGTCGTAAAAATGCATGTTATAGAGGAATTTTATTTTTATAAAAAATTCCTTTAAAAATATTTTAGAGGTAGTTATGTCTAGAGTTTGGAATTTTAGTGCAGGACCTTCTTGTTTACCAGAAG
>JAEDFA010000129.1 GCA_016293005.1 Treponema sp. | reverse complement strand
ACTTGCTTTGTTCATGATGGCTGTTTGCAGCACAGTTGCATTTGCAGAACAGGCACACGATGATCTTTCTGGGCATGCCTATTGTGCAACATATTATGAAGACGGGGAAACCGCCGCAGTCGGATTCTATTTTAAAGAAGATGGGCGTTTGTTTTTTATTACTAATAGGCTTTATTCTATTGGAGAAATCTTAAAGGTTTTGTCTAAAAAAAATGTTTCTGAAAATGAAATCTCTCAGTTAGGTGCATCTATTGAATATAGTGGAAAATGGTCACAGAATAAAGCTAAAAACGAACTAACAATTATCACTTCTGACGGAGAACAAAACGTTGTGTCTTATAGAATTTCCTCAGACGGGGAAAATTTTCGCTTAGAAAAAGATAAAGTAATTCTCTTCCTTAACAGATACTACTAATCAACAATTGCAAGAAAGGGGCTTTGCTTTGGCGTAGTCCGGTTTTTTGCGAAACAAAAAATGGCCTCATAATAACTTACAATACAATTATGATTCCTCGTACAAAATTCAATTTCTGTGATATACTCTGCAACATGCCCAAAGCTCTTAGAATTGTTGTAATCTGTATCATCGCAGAAATGCTGAATTTCCTGACTATGCATGTTTTCTATCAAACTTTAGAAATCCCGCTCTTTTTTGACACGATTTTTACGGTGGCGGTTGTCTTTTACTGCGGGCTGGTGCCGGGCCTTTGCGTTTCGGTCGGGTATAATCTTATCAATTCGCTAATCTGGGTTTTGCAGAAGGGAGTTGCAGATCCGTTTATCTTTTTTTATACGATTTGCGGAATTCTGATTGTACTTTCAACATGGGTTATTTCGCGCCACAAAGCGGAGTTTAAAATTTCGCCGGTGGTTACAATTTTGTATCTTGTCCTCATCACCTTGATTTCTTCTTTGTGTACAATAATTTCCAGCGGAATCCTAGATTACTTTCATTACATTTACTATGATGTGCCCGACATGATGAACCCCATTAAGAGCTTTACAGAATCTTTTGTTAATCATCACTTTAGCCTGCTTGTTTCCTGCATTCTGGCTCAGATTCCAATTTCCTTTGCAGACCGTCTGATTGCAACCTTTGCCGGTTATGGAGTTTACCGCCTTTGCGAGCGATTTATTGAGAGAAGATGAAAACCTTGAAAAACTGAATGATGTATGATAAATTGGTTTTACGATGAAAAAGGGAATGCACTCCTGTTTTCATCGTAAAATATTTTGGAGATTTTATGTATATCAGGAAATTTTCAAAGGCGGAATGCCTGATATCTGCGCTAACAATTCCGAGAGAGAGGCATATTTCAAATCTTATGTAAACACCTATATTGAAAAAGACGTGCGAAAATTGATTTCGGCTTCAAATGAAACTCAGTTCCGTAATTTTATTTCTATTGTTGCACTGCGAACGTCCCAGGAGCTTCATTATGAAGAAATTGCAAATTCAGTCGGTATAGATGTAAAAACCTGCAAACGGTGGCTTTCGATTCTTGAAACTTCGGGAATAATTTATCTTTTGCAGCCCTATATGGCGAATATGTCAAACAGAATTATCAAGGCTTCCAAGCTGTATTTTATGGACACAGGACTTTGCTCCTATCTTTGCAAATGGCCGGACTCCCAAATGCTTGAAAACTGTGCCATGAGCGGAGCTTTTTTTGAAACTTATGTTGTAAGCGAACTTATTAAAAATTTCTTTTCGTTCAATAAAAATCCCAGGGATTACTTGTTTTACTACCGCGACATTGACCAGAAAGAAATTGACATTTTATATGTGGACGAAGAAGGAATTTATCCTATTGAAATAAAAAAAGGAATCAATCCTAAAAATCCTGCGAAAAATTTTACTGTCCTTAACAAGTACAAGCGTAAAATCAAAACAGGACTTGTAATTGACTGTTGCGAAAAAATCCGTGCAATAAATGAAATATCTTACAGTTTTCCTGTTCAATTTTTGGGAATATAAAATTTGGAGTTTACCGCCTTTGCGAG
>JAEDFA010000128.1 GCA_016293005.1 Treponema sp. | reverse complement strand
CGATTCTATGGAACAGGAAAGAGTTGCACTTGATGAACTTGTTCCATTTATTCAGAAGGCAATCAAAAATTATAAGCCTGTAGAAAAGAACTAAAATTTTATGGAATACATTAGACTCGGAAAATCAAATTTAATGGTGTCCCGGATTGCGATGGGTGCAATGAATCTTGAAAAAATCGGAAGCGAAGCAGATTCTTCAGGTTTAATCAGGCAGGCATACAACAACGGCGTAAATTTTTTTGACACTGCAAGAAAATGTCAGGGCTCTGAAAAAACTTTGGGAGATGCTGTTTACGATATCCGCCAGAATGTAGTTGTCGCAACAAAATCTGACTCAGATTCTTCTGGGGAACTTTTAGAAAGCGTTCAGTCAAGTCTTCAGACGCTCCGCTTTTCTTACATTGATTTGTTTCAGTACGAGTCTAACACTTTCATTCCGCTCAAATACGGTTCAGACGGACTTTATTCAGCCATGCAGAATTTAAAAAATTCAGGTGTCGTAAAACATTTGGGTTTTGTCACAGAAGATTTTGACATGGCTGAAAAAGCAATTATTTCAGGATTTTACGAAACAATTCAGTTTCCGTTCAGCATGATTAGCCCCGAAAAAACTCAGACGCTTTTAAAATTGTGCGAAGATAACGATGTCGGTTTTATAGCGATGCAACCTTTGTGCGGAGGAATCGTCGAAAACATTCCGCTTGCGTACGGTTTTTTAAATCAATTTGAAAATGTTGTTCCGCTTTGGGGCGTTCAATCAAAAGAAGAACTTGAGCAGATTTTATATTTTTCAAAACACAAACCGCAAATCGACGAAAAATTTCAAGAAGATGTAGAACAAATCCGCAAATTCTTCAACTAAAACCTGTTCACCATTTCTAATTTAAATTTTTGCAATCTTAATAATTTAAGCATTTCACTTGAAAAAAAAATCCGGCAATGATATTATTCATTATCAAATTTGACAGTTCGAAGTCCTTCCTGTCGTTAAACAAAACCAGGTCAACTTTACAATTCCTATTTTTTTATCGATTGGAATCTCCGGCTAATTTTTTTGGGGGTTCAAAATGAACGAATTTTTTATTATTCTCACACTTCTCATTTCTTTTGGCGGAACAGTTCTGTTTTTTAAACTGTTCGGGAAAAGTGGACTTTATGCATGGATTGGCATAACAGCCGTTTTTGCAAATATCGAAGTTACGATTCTTGTAAACGCCTTCGGAATGGAACAAACGCTCGGGAACACGCTTTTTGCATCAAGTTTTCTCGCAACAGACATTTTAAGCGAAATTTACGGAAAAAAAACTGCCAACAAAGGTGTAATCATCGGAATTTTCACGACAGTTCTGTTTATTATTCTTTCGTCGCTCTGGGTGCGCTACATTCCGTCTGAAAACGATTGGGCTATGACTTCCATAAAAACGCTTTTTTCAAATACTCCGCGAATTCTTTGCGCAAGTCTTGCCGGATACGCAATTTCAGAAATTCTTGATGTATGGCTTTATCACAAATGGTGGAATCTCACAGAAAAAAAATCAGGCGATTCAAAAAAATTCCTCTGGTTCCGCAACAATTTTTCTACTTTAATTTCGCAATTTGTAAACATCGTTCTTTTCAATTTTATCGCTTTCCTTGGAATTTACGAATTCAAAAATTTAATCACAATTACAGTGGCATGCTATTTAATCTATGTAATAACAAGCCTTTTAGACACGCCGTTCGTATATCTTGCAAGAAAAATCTACAAACCAGAACAAGATAAAACTGAATAAAAATCAAGGCCTCTAAAAACCAAAAGAATTTAGAGGCTTTTCCTGAATTACAGAATCGGTTTAAATCTGTTGTAGCGATAATTTTCCAAATCTACAGAAGATTTCAGCATTATTTTCATCGAGAACAAATTCCATCCAGCGAGGAGTTACGATTGCAAGCCCAAGTCCGTGAGTTATATTGTAAACTGCACTCATCTGATGTTCGATTGGATGACAGCTCCACGGATTTTTT
>JAEDFA010000056.1 GCA_016293005.1 Treponema sp. | reverse complement strand
AAAAATTACCAGTGAAGGAGTCAATCATGGCTGTAGTTACCATGAAAAACCTGCTTGAATCAGGAGTACATTTTGGTCATCAGGTAAAACGCTGGGATCCGCGAATGAAGAAATACATCTTCGCAGAAAGAAACGGAATCCACATCATCGACTTGCAGAAAACAATTGCTGCAATCAAAGAAAGTTATGAAGCCGTAAGAAAAATTACTGCTTCAGGAAAATCAGTTCTTTTCGTAGGAACTAAAAAACAGGCTCAACAGGCCATCCAAAAAGAAGCTGAACGCTGCGGAATGTTCTATGTAAACAACCGTTGGCTCGGTGGAATGCTTACAAACTTCTCTACAATCAAAAGATCACTTTTACGCCTCAAAAAAATCGAAAAAATGGAAGTAGACGGAACTTTTGACAATCTTACAAAAAAAGAAGTTTCCGCTCTCCAGAAAGAAAAGGCAAAACTCGAAAAGAATCTTGGCGGTATCAAAGAAATGAAAGAACTTCCAGGAGCAATTTTCATCATTGATACTCACAAAGAACAGATTGCTGTTGCAGAAGCTCGCAGAATGGGTATTCCAATCATCGCAGTTGTAGATACAAACTGTAACCCGGAAGGAATCACATATCCAATTCCAGGAAACGATGATGCAATCCGTGCAATAACACTTTTCACTTCAATAATTGCAAATGCCGTTATCGAAACAGACAATGAAAGCGGTTTAAAAATTCTTGAAAACCTTGGTGATGAAGACGAAGGAATCATGACTGACGCTGCACAAAAAGATGAAGATGTAGAAATCAGTGATTATTCTAACTACGAACCTACAGAACCAAAAGAAGAAGATATTGAAGAAGACGATTCTCAAAATCAGCTTGTAGACGAAGACAAACTCTACGATAACAACTAACTTTAGGAGTAATAAAAATGAATTATACCGCTACAGATGTAAAAAATCTTCGCGATTCAACAGGAGCCGGATTGCTTGACTGCAAAAAAGCTCTTAATGAAACTAACGGTGACATTGCTGCTGCAGAAAAACTCCTTAAAGAAAAAGGTCTTGCTGCAATGGCAAACAGAACAGACCGTACTGCAGCCGAAGGACGAATCGTTATAAAACAGGACGGCAATGCTCTTGCTATCGTAGAAGTTCTCTGCGAAACTGATTTCGTTTCTAACAATCAGGATTTCATTGATGTTGCAGAAAAAGTATGTGAAACTACATTACAAAAGAAGACTTCAGGCATTTTAGACGAACACAAAGCATTAATCGATACAATTCTTGTGAAATTCAGAGAAAACATCTCTGTAAAACGCGCAGAATACATCGAAATTCCGTCTGGCTGTGTAGCTTCAACTTATGTTCATCACGACCACAAAATCGGTGCTGTAGTTGTAGTCAAAGGTTCAGAAGCAGATTCAGTTAAAGACTTCGCACATGTATGCTGTCTTCACCTTGCATCTAACAAACCTGAATACATTACAAAACAGGAAGTACCTCAGTCTTACATCGATGAACAGACAGATATTTTCAAAGCACAGATGGCAGACGATGAATCAATGGCTAAAAAACCAGAAAACGTAAAAGAAGGCATCTTAAAAGGAAAAGTAAACAAACTGCTTTCTTCTATCTGTTTTATGGATCAGCCATACCTCGACAATGAAAAAATCACTGTCACACAGGCTATTCAAGAGGCCGGAAAACAAGCAGGAGCCGCTTTATCATTTGAAAAAATCGTGCTCTATGTTCTTGGAAAATAAAAATAAAAAAAGAAAGGTTTCCATAAAAGAAAAATCATCAAACTTTCTTTTAAGATACCTTTCTTTTTAAACTTTTAATTTTTTTATCTGGAGATTTTTATGTCAGAAGAAAGAATGGAAAAAACAATTTCATCATTAAAAGATTCATTCAATGCAATCAGAACAGGTCGTGCTTCACAGGCACTTTTTGACAAAGTACGGGTAGATTATTACGGAACAAAATCTCCACTCAATCAGGTTGCAACAATTTCAATTCCAGAGGCAAGAACAGTAATGATTCAGCCTTTTGATAAATCATTAATCACAGAAATTGAAAAAGCAATTTTAACAAGTGACCTTGGATTAAATCCGTCAAACGATGGAAAAGTTATCAGAATTCAGATTCCTGCACTAACACAGGAACGCAGAAAAGATCTTGTAAAACAGGCAAAACAAATTGCAGAAAATTCGCGAACTTCCATCAGAAATATACGCCGCGACGGCAACGATGACCTTAAAAAGAAACAGAAAGCTGGCGAAATCACAGAAGACGAATTAAAAACAGAAGAAGACAAACTTCAAAAACTTACAGATAAATATATTGCAGAAATCAATAAAATTTACGATACAAAAGAAAAAGAAATAATGGAAGGTTAATGAATACAGAAACTTCTACCCTTCCCGTTCATATTGGAATCATAATGGATGGGAATGGGCGCTGGGCAAAATTACGCAATTTACCTCGCACAAAAGGTCATAGAGAAGGTCTTGATGTTGCAAAACAAATCGTAAAGGCAGCGTCAGATCTTGGCATAAAATTTGTAACTCTTTATACTTTTTCTACGGAAAACTGGAAAAGAACTCAAGAAGAAGTCGGTTATCTTATGACCTTAATAAAAAAGCACTTAAGTTCGGAATTCAACTTCTATAAAGAAAATAAAATTAGAATAGAACACATTGGAGACATTACCGCTCTTCCGATGGATGTTCAGACAGAAATTAAAAACGCAAAAAACGATACAAAAGATTTTACAGGAACAACTGTACTTCTTGCGATTAATTACGGAGGAAAAGACGAAATCATACGCGGGATAAAAAAACTTGCCGCTCAAAAAAAAGATTTTTCTTCCATAACTGAACAGGATTTATCGCTTGCTCTTGATACAAAAAATATACCTGATGTTGATTTATTAATCAGAACTGGCGGAGAATTGCGCTTAAGCAATTTTCTTTTATGGCAGGCAGCATACGCAGAATTGATTTTTACCGATACATTATGGCCTGATTATACAAAAGAAGAGTTTATAAAAAACATACAGACTTTCCAGCACAGAACAAGGCGTTTCGGCGGAATTAAATAAGGAAAATATGAATAAACTTGCACAGAGACTTTTAACATTTTTTATTGGGATTCCTCTTGTCGTGATGATAATTTTTTTCAGTTTTTTTCATCATTTGCTTCTCAATATAACAGTTGTAATTTTTTCTGTTCTCGCTGCAGTAGAACTTCACAAACTTTTTTCAGAAAATATAAAAATGCCGCCAATATGGCTTTCTTCAATTTTAAGTGCACTTATGCCAATAGTTTCATACTGTGCAATTTTTTTTATTCCTTCAGACGCAGACAATTTTACGCATTGGACCTTTATTCTTTCTGCACTTATAATGATGTGTTATGAAGTTTTTGCCCACAAAACATTTGAAGATTCAAATAAAAGGCTTCCAGCTTCGGTGTTTTTAATTTTCTACTGCGGATTTCTTTTAACTTTTATAACAAGAATGAGCCTTTTTAAAAATTCAACAATAATCATAAGTATGTTTCTTGTAACGGTTTTTATGAATGACTCTATCGCATGGTTATTCGGAATGTTGTTTGGTAAAAACAACCGCGGCTATGTTCGTGTAAGCCCAAATAAAAGCATTGCAGGATTTATCGGTGGCTACTTAGGAGCAATTCTTACATGCCTTATAGCAACATTCGCTTTTCCGCAAATTATAGAAACACAGGATTTGACACTTAAAATTATAAAGGCAGTTTCGCTAGGATTCATAACTGCAACAGCGGCAATCATAGGAGACTTAACGGAATCTGCTTTCAAACGCTCATCAAATAAAAAAGACAGCGGAATGCTTATTCCAGGACGAGGAGGCGTTCTTGATTCCTGTGACTCAATTCTTTTTTCTGCACCGATTTTCTACATAGCATTTTCACTTTTATACAATCCGGTTTTAATTACTGCTTAAAATAAACTTTTAAAAGGGAAATTTATGAAAAAAGTATTAATTCTTGGCTGTACAGGTTCTATCGGTAAAAGTACAATCGATATAATCAGAAATGAAAAAGACAGTTTTTCAATCTGTGGTCTTCAGGCAAATGAAAATGCAGAAAAACTTCAATCCCTTTCTAATGAATTCAACTGTAAATCAACTTTAACAAAACATGAAGGAACAGACGGAATAAAACGCCTTATTTCAGAAACGGAACCGGATATCGTAGTAAACGGAATAAGCGGGGCAGCAGGACTTCTTCCTTCAAAATTCGTCCTTGAAAATAAAATAGACCTTGCACTTGCAAATAAAGAATCTGTTGTTATGGCATGGCCTTTAATAAAAGAACTTTCAGAAAAAAACGGTGCAAGAATCATTCCTGTAGATTCAGAACACTCTGCAATTTTCTGCCTTATAAACCAAATAGGTTTTAAAAACATCGCTAAAATAATCATCACAGCAAGTGGCGGGCCTTTTAAAAACTATACAAAAGAAATGCTTGAAAATGTTACTCTAGAGCAGGCATTAAAACATCCAACATGGAACATGGGAAAAAAAATCACAATCGACAGCGCAACTCTTGCAAACAAAGGTCTTGAAGTAATAGAAGCGCAAAGACTTTTCAATATCAGCACAAAAAACATAAAAGTTACCGTTCATCCGCAGAGTTTTGTTCATTCTATGGTTCAGACTAACGATGGAATGATTTATGCACAAATTTCACAGCCGGATATGAAGCATCCCATAATAAACGCATTGAGATGGCCAGAAAACAAACCAAATTTTCTGGAACCTTTTGATTTTTACGACAAAGAATTTTCTTTTTACAAACCGAATTTAACTCTTTTTCCAATGTTAAAATACGCATTTTCAGTGGCCGAACTTGGAAAAAGTTACACAATTGCCTACAACGCTTCAAACGAAATCGCAGTTGCAGCCTTTATCGATAAAAAAATTTCTTTTACACAAATTCCAAAAATTGTAAATGAAGTCCTTCAAAGAGACTGGACAAAATCTCCTGATTCTTTTGAAGATGTTTTCTATCAAGACAAAAGTGCAAGAATTATTGCCCAGGACTTTATATGCGCATTGTAATCGGCTTAATCTGTCTTTGCTTTTTAATTTTCTTTCATGAACTCGGGCACTTTCTTGTTGCAAAACTTTTCAAAATCAAAGTTGAAAGTTTTTCAATCGGAATGGGACCAATTCTTTTTCACAAAACAATAAAAGGCACTGATTACAGAATTTCACTCTTCCCTTTCGGCGGTTACTGCGGAATAAAAGGAGAAAAAGATTTTCAGGAAGCACTTAAAAACAACTATTCAAAAATCGAAGGCGAAAAAGATTCAATGTACGGCTGTCACCCATTTAAACGAGCCGCAATAGGTTTTGCAGGACCTTTTTTTAATTTTCTCTTTGCGTTTTTTGCTTTTACAGTTATTCTTTTAACAGGCTATACAACATATTCGTATTCAAATAAGATAATTATCGCAAGCGAGCTTGATTCTTCCATTCAAAGCCAGGCAGAAAAAGCAGGATTAAAAACTGGAGATGAAATCATAAAAATCAACAATAAAAAAATTGAAGATTTTTCAGACATAATTTTTGAAATCTCAAAACGCCCGGACGAAGACATTAAAATTTCGGTTTTGCGAGACAAAGAAATCATTGAGTTTTCGGTTCATTCAGTTTTAGATAAAACAAGCGGAACAGGAAAAATCGGAATTTCAGCAGACACAACTACACTTTTTGAAAAAGAAATAAAAAGCAAAAACTTCTTTCTTGCCATAAAAGACGGTTTTCTTGAATCTTTAAATATGACTTTTCTCACTGTAAAGGGTATTTTCACTCTTTTTAAAGGCGTAGATTTAAAAAATCAGGTTTCAGGTCCTGCAAGAGTTGCTGACATGATTGGCGAAGTTGTTTCAGAAAGTGCCACACAAGGTAAAAAAGCCATTTTTATAAACCTTTTGAATTTTATGGCACTTATAAGCATTTCACTTTTTTTAATGAATCTCCTTCCGATTCCCGTTTTAGACGGCGCATTAATTTTATTTGCCTTAATCGAAGGAATTTTTAGAATCCGTCTTCACCCCAAATTTTATTACTACATTCAATTCATAGGAATTTTTATAATCATTATAATTTTCATAATCGGAGTTTCTGGAGATTTTATCTATTTTAAGAATTTAATTCGAGGTTCAAAATGAAAAAAATTATTTCTGGCGCTTTCATTTCGTATTTTTTAGTTTTTTCACTTTTTTCAAATTCTCATTTTTCAACTCAAGCACATCAGACGCCTATAACAGATTTAAAAGCAGTTTTTTCTCCTCAGAACAAAGAAAACGCCTATTTTTCCGCCGGAGAAGACGGATTTTTAATTAAATGGACAAGCGACAATCAAGGCGAACATTACCAGATAACAGAATTAGATATAAAAATGATTTCCATTTCCCCAAACGGAAAAGAAATTGCAGTTTACGAATCTGACGGCGGGCTTACAAATAAAGTCAGCGTCTGGAACTGGGAAACTCTAACAAGAAAATTTGCCAGAAAATTTCAAGATTCGATTACATCCCTTGACTATTCAGCAAACGGAAATTACATTATCGTCGGAACCGCAAGCATCAAAGGAGCAGTTTTCATAAACGCAGAAAATGGAAATGTCGTTAATTCAAAAATAAAAGAAGACACAGGAATCATTTCATACTCAATAACAACAAATACAGAAAAAACATGCGCAATGTATTCTCCTAAAAAAGGAACTTTAACATACTACAATCTTCAGACAGGAAAAGAGACAAAATCTTTGTATGTAGAGCCCGACCTTGAAAAACCTGTAATGTTCAATAAATTTATGTATCTTGCTGGTGTCAAAAACAATTCAGTTTATGTCATAAGTGCCGTCACAGGAAAAACACTGAACAAAATCGAAGCAATGAATGCAATAATTTTAAGTTCAAAAAACGATGAAAATCTTTACTACATAGAAAACGATGGCAGAAGCAACTATTCTTTTAAAGTCGCTCAAAACATTGACGGAAAAAACCTTACTTCTCCAATTCTTATAAAAAATTTAAAAGGTCCGCGCGGAAAAGAAATTATCACACACGGAATCAAAAGCAACAGCGAAGTAATGCTTGCATCCCGCTCAGGAGATTTATACAAAATTTCAATTTCCCCTGAAGAGGAAACACAGAACCTCACTCCTGATTTTTTAATCACAGAAAACAGTTTCGATAAAATTCTTGATATGTGCCCTATAAACGAAAACTTTTACTTTCTCACAAAAAATTCTCTTTTCATTTCATCTTATGATACGGGCACTGTGAACGGAGTCGGCGAAAATCCTGGTCAGACAAATATTCTTCCATACAATGACAAAGTAATTTTATGGTCAGTAGGAACTAAAAATCCAGTTCAGCTCTTTGATTTTTCAAAACCAGAATTAAAAACTCTTTTTACGCCAAAAAACAATGTTCAAACTGTAAAACTTTTCGGAAACATTATTCTTGAAATGGAAAACAACTCAATAGTAAACATATATAACATCGATTCAGAAAAATTTTCAGAAGTTTACAACGGTGCAGGTCTTCAGGATGCTGTAATCGCAGAAGATGGAAAACTATACATTGCAAAATCTTTTGACACAAATCCAAAATCACCTCTTCTTAAAGTTGATTTAAACACAAAAGAGACTGTCCCTACCCGACTTCCCGGAAATGTTTCATTTTCACTTGCAACCGATAAATCAAATATCTACGGAATAAATGTTCAGGAATCAGACACATCAAAACGAACAAATGTATTCAAATACAACATTCTTTCTGATTCATCTACCACAATTCTGTCTTTAAATGACGAAGACTCGGATGCTTTTATTTACTTAAAATATCCAGTTTTATACACCTATATCGGAAAATCTAAAATTCGGGCTGTAAATTTAAACGGAAACAAAAGCATGATGCTTAACCGCTCTGCCTCTATGCCAATAAAAATCGAAAAAAATTCAAAGCGCCTTGTCGTTTTAAACCGCGACGGAAGCATTTCATGGTACAATGACAATCTTTCTCAAGTAATCGCAGACTGGTACATCACAAAAGACGGACAGTGGTACGAATTTTAAAAAACGAAACCTCTAAAAATGTAAATAACTTTTAGAGGTTTCGTAAAATTAATATTCTGAAATCCTTTTAAAATTATTTTGAATGAACTGCATTATAAAACGCTTCTTTAGAATTTAAAATCGTTTTTTCAGATACACAGTATGAAATTCTAAACCAGCCTTTTTTTGAAAAACCACTTCCAGGTGCACATAAAATATTGAATTTTTTAAGATGTTCTGTAAACGCCATATCATCATCATTCCATGAGTCAGGAACTTTTACAAAAAGATAAAACGCACCGTCAGGTTCTGCATATTTTAAACCGGCATAATCCATTACAGATTTTATTTCATTGCATCTTTTTTCATATAAAGAATAATCGCATTTTGCATTCCAGCTTTTTGAAATGACTTTCTGAAAAAATGCAGGTGCATTTACAAATCCTAAAATTCGAGTTGCAAGTGCCAAAGCATTTACAAGGAGTTTTGAATCATTTGCAGAAGGATTTACCGCGATGTATCCAAGACGTTCCCCAGGAATGCTCAAATTCTTTGCAAAAGAAGTTACTACGATAGAATTTTTATAAAGCGGAAAAACAGACGGCACTTCCTTATTTTTATAAACGATTGCCCTGTACGGCTCATCTAAAATTATATACGGAAGCCTTCCAGATTCTTTTTCAAAATCGTATAAAATTTTTGAAAGTAATGAAAGCTCTTCTTTTGAATAAATTTTTCCAGTCGGATTATTAGGAGAGTTTAAAATTATACAGGAAGTTTTTTTTGTGAGGGAATTCTTTATATTATCTAAATCAATCGAAAAATCATCCTTTGTATTAACTTTTACGACTTTACCGCCATGATTTGAAACATAATAATTATATTCAGAAAAATACGGACATAAAACTATAACTTCGTCTCCAGGATTTAAAAGCGATTTCAAAACACAAGTAAGAGCCCCCGCCGCACCGCACGACATGACAATAAAATCTTCAGAAACGCAAATATTTTGCTCGATGGAAGTTTTTTCGGCCATTGCGCGCCTTGCTTCGATATAGCCAGAATTCTGCATATAACCATGACAATTATGGGAAACATCGTTAGAAACTTCTTTTATTGCATTTAAAACTTCTTCAGGAGGGTCAAGATCTGGATTTCCAAGACTGAAATCGTAAACATTTTCTTCGCCAAATTTCTGTTTTAAAACAGAGCCTTCTTCAAACATCTTACGAATAACCCCGGAAGTAGGGCTTTCTAGAATTGATTTCATATTTTCTGCTATCATAAAAAAAATTATATCACAAAAAAAAACATTTGACAAAATAAATCTAAAAAACATTCACTTCATGAAATATAAAAATTCTTTTCATATAAAAATGAATTCCCAATACTAAAAAATTATGATATAAAATAAAAAGAATCTTAAAAATCAGCGTATAAAAAAACAATGGAAAACAAAATCAACTATCAATGTGAAATCTTTTCTAACCGTCTTAAAAAGAAATACAAAGAACTTAGAAAATGGGCAAGAAAAAACAGAACAACCTGCTACAGACTCTATAATAAAGATATTCCGGAAATTCCCCTGACTTTAGATTTATACGAATTTCTGCCAGAAGATATCACAACAAAAACAGAAGCGGCATTATTCTTAAACAATCAGAATGCAAAACTTTCTCAAAATTTGACTGGAATCGAACAAGAAATAAAAAAAAGAACCTATATCTTGCTTTACATGTACGAACGCCCCTATAAAGTTCAAGATGATATCGAAGAACTTTTCATTTCAAAAATAACAATTGCAATTCAAAATATAACAGGAATTCCTTCAACGCAAATAATAAAAAAAATACGCAAACAACAAAAAGGCTTAAATCAATATGAAAAAACATCTTCTTTACAAGAAATAAAAGGTTTAATTCAGGAAAAAGGTCAAATTTTTAAAATAAACCTTTCTAATTATCTTGATACAGGTCTTTTTCTCGATCACCGTTCGTTAAGAGAACAAATAAGAGAACTCTCTAAAAATAAAAGGGTTCTAAACCTCTTCTGCTACACTGCAAGTTTTTCTGTTTTCGCTGCCGAAGGAAACGCTCAATACATAGAATCTGTCGACCTTTCAAACACATATTTAAATTGGGCAAAAGAAAACCTTCTTTTAAATGGATTTTCAGATGAAAAAAAATACGCCTTCAAAAAAGAAGATGCAATTAAATTCCTTCAGAAAAAGCAAAATTCAAAATATGAAGATTTATTTGACATTATAATTTTAGATCCACCAACTTTCAGTAACAGTAAATCAACAGAAAACATTCTTGACATAAACCGAGATTGGATAAATCTTGTAAACAATTCCTTAAATTTATTAAAAAAAGACGGAATTTTATTTTTCAGCACGAACAGCACACGCCTTTCTTTTAAAGAACAAAACATTCTAAAAACGACCAAAAATGGTTTTGAAGTTAATGCTGAAGATATAACGCCTTTAACAATTCCAAAAGATTTTGAAGGCACAAAATGTCATAAATGCTGGAAACTTTCATGCAAATAAAAAAGCTGCCCTCAATTTTGGACAGCCTTTCAAAAGGAAAAAAAATCTATTTTGATTCTTTAATTCCATATCGTTTGTTAAACCTGTCAATACGACCTGCAGTATCAACAAGTTTCTGCTTACCTGTAAAGAACGGATGACAAGCAGAACAAATTTCAACATTGATGTTTTCAACTGTTGAACGAGTTTCGATTACATTTCCACAAACGCAAGTAATTTTTGTAAGTTTGTAAGTTGGATGAATATCCTTTTTCATTTTTACTCCCACTGTAGTTGCCCGATAATGCGGAGTCGGACTCATTTCATTACCACAATCTACAATATTGATATATAAGTTTTAATATTATAAAAAAAATTCATTCTTTTTTCAATAGAAAATTCAAAATTCAAAATATAAAATTAGAATTTAATTTATTGCGGCAGAGCCCTGATTCATGCTGGCAAGAAACGCTTCATTTGTCTTTGATTTTTTCATGCGGTCAAGAATAAGTTCAAGAATATCAGTATCTTCCATTGTACCGAAAACTTTCCGCAAAACCCAAAGTTTTTGAAGTTCATTTTCTGAAAGTAAAAGTTCTTCGCGCCTTGTTCCTGATTTTTTAATGTTGATTGCAGGGAAAAGACGACGTTCAGCAAGTTTTCTGTCAAGATCAATTTCACTGTTTCCAGTTCCTTTAAACTCTTCAAAAATTACTTCATCCATTCGGCTGCCGGTTTCAACAAGAGCCGTAGAAATAATCGTTAAAGAACCGCCTTCTTCAATATTACGGGCAGCACCGAAAAATCTTTTTGGTCTGTGAAGTGCATTAGAATCGACACCACCGGACAAAACTTTTCCAGAAGTTGGAACCGTAACATTATATGCTCTTGCAAGACGAGTAATTGAATCAAGAAGAATTACGACATCCCTTTTATGTTCAACAAGACGCTTAGCTTTTTCCAAAACCATTTCCGCAACCTGAACATGGCGAGTTGCCTGTTCATCAAA
>JAEDFA010000055.1 GCA_016293005.1 Treponema sp. | reverse complement strand
CCAGTTTTCTGGCTGTCAGAGTCGGGAGACGGCCGCCTGTAAGGGCATTCCCAAAATCAGTATAGCATATCCGTTTAATTTTGTATAGATATGTGTAAAAAAATGTCTCAGTATCAGTTTTTTTATAATTGCGTCTTGAAATTCAAGTCTGTGTAAAAGCTTTATAAATCTTTTTAACTTTAGATTCTGTGTTGTTCATTTAAATAATTTTGACAAAATTTTAAAACAAGGTATAATTTTTGTAATAGAAATTTTTAAAATGTCCGATAATAATTGTAGCCGTTTTAGGTGTAATTCTTAAAGTACGGATTTTACGGGTTTGCGTTGCAAGTCTAAAATAAAATTAAAAAATTTCGTCTTTTATTCTGGAGTAAATATGAAAAAAATTATTGGTTTTATTTGTGCAAGTTTAGTTGGTTTTTCGGCTTTTGCTTACGATATTACTGAAGATACAAAAATTATCAGTTCTGTAAAAAGCGTAACAAAAACAGTTTATTCAATTTCTTCAAAATTTGGTGAGTATTATAGAACACCATCTGTAAAATTTCTTACAAATTTTGATGCTTCTGGCCGTCAGCTGGAATCTCTTGAACTTACGCCGCGGGATGCAGTTGTAAACAAAGTTCAGAATACTTATGATGCTTACGGAAATCTTCTTGAAAAATCTGCTTACGACCCGGAAGGCGTTCTTCTCTGGAAAAGCGTTTCAACTTACGACGGAACAAAAAAGAAAGAAACTACAGAATATTCAAAAGACGGTTCAATGAGAAATAAAATCATTTATTCTTACGACGACAATTCTGTTGATGAAACTTTCTACGATTCAGAAGGTACAATCGTTCGAAAAATCGTTTATTATTACGGCGTAAACGGTCTTCTTGAAAAAGAAATGGAATATTTTGGTGACGGAACTTTAGATACAGTTGTGGCTTACGAATACGGTGAAACTGGAAAAATTTCAAAAATCATCACAACTACACAAGGTTCTACAACTTTAATGGATGTTTTCTATTATACAAAAGACGGACTTTCTGAAGTTGCAACTTACGATAGTTCAAATGTTCTTATAACAAGAAAAATTGTAAAATGCGATGCCAGCGGAAACATCATCAAAGTTACAACATATTCTGTAGGCAACAAATTCGGAAAGACAATGAACGAAATGACAGAAATGGTAGAATTTTCATATCAGTACTAAAAGCGTCTGTAAGCTTTGTATGCTGAATTTATTTTGGCATCTTATTGGCAGACTATTTAATTGATGAAAAAAGGCGGACGATTTAGTTCGCTTTTTTTGTTTAAGAATTCTAGTTTTTTTGCCGATAAATAAAAGGTAATCTTTAAAATTCATTTTTAGAGATTCTAAAAGAGAATATTCGTTGATTTTATCTGGAGGTCGTTTTATGAAGACTATTGGAATAAAACTGGCAGACGGTTCATTTTATCCTGTCATGCAGGAAGGTCAGCCTTGTAAAAAAACTTTAGGTTTGACAACTGTGAAAGACAATCAGACACGGATTGTAGTTGACCTTTACCGTTCAAAATCAAATTCAATGGAAGATGCAGAATATGTAGATACTCTTCAGATTGACGGTCTTGTTTCTCATCCGAATGGAGAAGCAGATATTTCGCTTAATATCGGTCTTGATGAAAATAACGAACTTCATGCAGAATTAAACGACCCGGAAACAGGTTCAGATTCTACAGTAACTGTAACGCTTATTTCTAGAACTTTGGAAGAACGGCTTGAACCTACAAATTTTGAAGTTGTTGGTGAAGTAACGGACACAATCGACGAAATTAAAATGCCTTTTGAAAATTCAGAAGAAAATACCGAAGAAGATTCAAAAAAAGATGACGATTTTGCAGAAAAAGCTGCAGGCGCTGCCGTTGGTGGAGGACTTTTAGCCGCTGCCGCAATGTATAAAAAACAGAATGAATCTGAACAGCCGAAAGACGAAGAAATTCAGAATGTTGAAACTGAAAATGATTCTTTTGTTGCAGATGATGAAACTGTTGCCCAAATTCCAGAAACGAGTCAGGAGAATCTTTCAGAAGACGATGCTCTTGAAATTCCAGAAGCGGAAGATGATATTCTGGAAAGTAATTTAAATTTCGACGAAAGTACAGTTTCTCCTGAAGAAGACGATTTCCAGATTCCGGATGTAAATGAAAATGTTTCGAATGACGATATTTTTGATTCGTTTGATTTAGAAGAAGAACAGGCTGAACAAGATAAAGAATCTTCAGAGCCGACTCCTTCAAGCGGAATCAGTTTTACAGGACTTTACGATAAAGAAAATTTTGAAGAATCGCCTGAAAGTCCAGAAGAAACTTCAGATGATGTTAAAAAGAAAACAAAAGTTCCTGTGATAATCTGTATAATCTGTGCAATTATCTGTCTGATTGCAACGGCTTTAATTCTTTTTATCGTTCCTTCAAAATATAATCTTTTAAATAAAAAATCGCCTTCAGAAGAAACTCCTGTAGAAATTCTTTCAGAAACTGAACCAGAAGAAATTGAAAGCGAGGTTGAACCTGAAGAACCTGAAGAGAGCGTTATTCAGGAAGCGCAGGAAGAAGAAATTATTGTTGTCGCAGAACCTGAACAAGTTGAGCCTGTAATTCCTGAAAGCCTTGAAAAAGTGCCGGAAGATATCACTTATAAAATTAAATGGGGCGATACTCTTTGGGACATCGCAAGTACTTATTATAAAAATCCGTGGAAATACAAAAAAATAGCCCGCGACAATAATATCAGAAATCCTGATTACATCATTTCTGGACGAAAAATAATTTTGAAGTCGCCGGAAGTTTCTGAATAAAAATTGCCGAAAACGGTGGATTTTGTGGGCATTTATAGAAAATTTTATTTTTTTCCAGTTTTTTTTAGTCTGTTTTTTTCTGCTTTTGCGTTCGGGTGTAAGGCAAAGGTGGAAAAAGTTTCGTTTTATGATTCTCATTATTTCAAAGGTCTTGAATTCTTAAAAAAAGGCGAAATTCTTGAAGCAAAAAAAAGTTTCAGGCTCTGTTTCGATAAAGGTTCATATTTTTGTGCAAGAAAAAGCGGCGAGGAACTTTCAAAAATCGGCGGAAGGCAGGAGCGTGAAAAATTCTGCCTTGAATTTCTTGACAAATTTAACGATGAAGATGCGCTCGCTCTGACTTGTTCTGAATTTTTTGACAACGGCGAATTTGCAAAAGTTCTTGAACTGTCTGAGAACTGTGATTTTCTTAGCAGTTCCGGGAAGTTATGCTATTTTCGGCTTTGTTCTTTAATCGAAAAAAAATATAAAAATTCAGAGGAAAATTGCGAATTGTGGTTTTCTTCGCCTCAAATTACAAAATGGCACGATAAATTTTATTCTGAATATCTGATTGATTTTGTACGCGAAAAAGATGGAAAAATTTCGCCCGGTGAAAACGCTGAAAAAACTGTCGGACTTTCATTTTCTGAAGAATTTCTTGAATTGGCTGATTTCAGGATTGCAGTTTATCGCGGAAATTATAAAGCGGCGTACGCAAAAATTCCTTATATCGCTGAAAAATATCTTAAAAACGAGGTTGTGATTTCTCAAATCGGCAAAGCGTGCCTTTACGGTTCGCAGGAATTTTCAAAAAACGCGGGATTTTTTCAAAAAATTGCTGAAAAATCTGATTCAAAGGCTGTGAAATTTTATTCTTATTTTTATGCCGGAAGAATGTTTTCAAAAATTCAGAATCGAGCCTTGTATGCGGAAAAAAGTTTTGAGTCTGCAATGAAAAATGCACTTGATGGCGGACAGTTTGACAACGCGTTTTGGTATCTCTTAGATTCTTCTTTGAAAATTTCTACGGACAGGGCTGTTTCTATGCTGAAAAAATACTGCTTCAGCTGGGATAATCCTGAATATTTTGACGATTTTTTTGAAATTTTGACGCCGCTTTTGATTTCTGAAAATAAATGGGAACTTTTTGCTGAACTTTACAAAAATCTTGATGGCTGTGCAAGTGATGAAACGGTTTCGAAATTCGCATGGCTTTATGCTCGTGCCATTCAGGAAAAATTTATAGTTCTTGCCGATGAAAAAGAGGCTCAGATAGAAATTTCAAATGCACTGAATCGAGCGCTTTCAAGCGGAAAAGAACCTTATTACAAAATTATGGCGCTGAATGCACTTTCTTCTGATGAAAAAATGTGTGAAAAAGTGTTGTGCGCTGAAAAAACGAATTTCAATTTTTCAAGGAATGAAGACGCTGAAAAATTCCTTTTGGGTTGTATGGAAAGCGGTTTTCCTGAAATGATTTACCCGGAATATCTGAATTTCTGTGACAACGGAATTTCAATCAGCCTTGAAGTTTCTGTAACACTTTCTGAATATCTGAAAAAAAATGGCGATTTAAACGAAAAGTTTTATCCAGAATCGCTGAGACTTGCTTCAAAGTCTGTTTTGAATGCGGAAAAAAAACTTACAAAACAGCAGATGAAAATTTTTTATCCGCGTGATTTTGAAAAAATCGTTGTTTCGGCGTGTGAAAAATATAATTTGAATGAAGAACATCTTTTTGCTTTGATTCGTACCGAAAGTTTTTTTGATTCTGGAATAAAAAGTTCTGCGGGGGCTGTGGGACTTACTCAGCTTATGGAAAGTACCGCTGGCGATATCGCAAAAAAACTCAAGTGGCGGAATTTTGATTTAAAAGACAGCGTTCAGAATGTTGAAATGGGTGCGTTTTATCTTGCAGAATTAATTCGTCGCCTCGATGGAAAAGTTTTACTGGCATTTTTTTCGTATAACGCCGGAATCACAAAAGTTCGCCGCTGGATGGAAAATTCAAAAATTGAACTCGGTTATCAAAAAACTCTTCCGCTTGATTTGTTTCTGGAAACAATTCCTTATGAAGAAACTCGCGGTTATGGCAGAAAACTTGTTTCCGCTTCAGTTTATTATGCCTGGCTTTACGAAGGAAAATCTGTCTGCGAAGTTGTCAGTGAAATTTTTGGACGATGAGCTTCTTGCTTTGACAATGTTTTCTAAATGACAAAAATTCAGATTTGGTATATATTTGAATCATGTTTAGACAAATGCGAAGACTCAACCAGCAGATAAGCGATGCTCAGTGCCTTGAAATCCTCAAAAAGGAAAAACGCGGAGTTTTATCACTGCTTGGCGATGACGGATATCCTTACGGTATACCATTAAATCACTTTTTCAGTGAAGAAGACAATAAAATTTATTTTCATTGTGCAAAAGAAGGCCACAAAATCGACGCCATAAAAAATTATGAAAAAGCAAGTTTTTGCGTTTACGATTCAGGCTATCGCAAAGACGGAGAATGGGCTTTGAATATCAATAGCGTCATCATTTTTGGAAAAATTCGTCTTGTGACAGACTTGGAAATCACTAAAAAAATCTGCATAAATCTTGTTCAAAAGTTTACAGATGATGAAAAATATCTTGAGAAAGCGCTTCAAAACGCCTTGCCGCGTGTTCAATGTCTGGAATTTGAAATTGAACACATGACTGGCAAACTGGTGAATGAGTCGTAGATTCTGCTTTGAAAAAATGATTTTTATAGGATTATCACATAAAATATTTTGCTTATATTGTCTAAAAATTGTTCGAATAAAACTAAATTCTTCTAGTCCCTTGTCGTGTTCGGAAATTATCTGCGATGATAAAGTTCATCTGTCTTTTAATAATTAAAGAAAATTGTATAATGACATCATTATGGAAGAAAAACACTGCGACAGTTTAAAAAACATTTTTTACACTTCAAAACGGGAAGAATGGCGCGCCTGGCTTTCAAAAAATTACAGAACAGCAAAAGAAGTCTGGTTTGTTTTCCCGATGAAAGAAACTGGCGAAGAAATTCTTTCGTATAACGATGCGGTTGAAGAAGCACTGTGTTTCGGGTGGATTGACAGTACAATAAAGCATATCGACAAGACTCACCGGGCGCAGCATTTTACGCCACGAAAAAAAGGAAGTGCGTATTCACGACCGAACATCGAGCGTCTTATCTGGCTTGAAAAAAACAATCTTCTTATGGAAGAAATTCGTTTAGAAGTTCTTGAACTGATTCGTGCGCCTTATGTTTTTCCAGAAGACATTATTTCCAGCATAAAAACCGATTTGCGTGTCTGGGAAAATTTTAACTCATTAAGCGACGGCTACAAAAGAATTCGCATTGCCTACATTGATGCAGCCCGAAAACGCCCCGAAGAATTCAAAAAGCGCCTTGAAAACTTTATCGCAAAAACGCACGACGGCAAAATCATTAAAGGCTTTGGCGGAATTGAGAAATATTATTGAAAGTGTGAAAATATTTTCTCCGACATTATATGTCGCTCTTTTGAGTTATAATGTTATAATCATAGTATGGAAAGATTACAGAAAAACGACGACATACGCCGGACTACACGCATTATTCAGATTGATGAGATGCTTCGCGGTGGTGCTTATGTAAAAATCGATTCTCTTGTACAAAAATTCGAAGTGTCGCAACGAACTATCGAACGGGATTTTGAGCGTTTGCGTGATGACTTGAAAGCTCCCCTTGAATACGACAAGTCAAAAAACATGTATCACTACACTGATTCAACTTTTTCTGTTCCCAATGTAATTTTAACAGAAGGCGAACTTTTTACAGTTTCAACGCTTTTTCCACTTATGGAGCAGTACAAGAATACACCGCTGGAATCTTCGTTTAAAAATATTATGGAAAAACTGGTTTCGTTTTTGCCGGATACTGTGAGCGTAAATTCATCTTTTTTGAATCAGGATATCAGTTTTATTTCAGACCCTCTTCCCAAAATCAACGAAAATATTTTTAATCTCATTTTTGACGCTATAAAAAGCAGAAAAGTTCTTTCTATTGAATATCAAAGCTCCAAAAGTCAGAAGCCAAAAGAAAAAACTTTTGATGCATATAAAGTTATCTGCCAGAAAGGAAACTGGTATGTTTTTGGTTTTGAACACGAAACATGTGATTTCAGGGTTTATTCTCTTGCAAGAATTCAAAATGCCGAATTAACAAATGAATTTTTTAAAATCCCGAATGATTTTGATATTGAAAAGCAGATAGATTTGGAATTTGGCATCTGGAACAATCCTGGAAAAACAGAAGAATACGAAATTCTTTTTGCAAAAGAAACAAGCCGTTATGTTTTGGAACGTGAATGGCACAAAGACCAGGTTATTATACAGCAGGAAGATGGAAGCGTTTTATTGAAGTTTAAGTCGAACCAGTCGCAGATGATTTACACCTGGCTTTTAAGTTTTGGCAACAACGCTACGGTAATAAAACCCAAAGAACTGCACGAAAAAATCCGTGCAGAATGTGAAAAAGTGGCAGAAAAATATGTCTGGTCAAGGCACGCTAACGCTCAGAACCTTGACTTAGCCATATTTTAGGTTTGTATTAAACCTAAAATATAAATCAAGGTAGAAAGCTCGAACTAGGGAATACATAATGTTTCCAACCCCTGTTATTATGCTCAAATAAGGTAAAAAATGCTATAATAATCTGAATGGATAGAAATGGCAAAAATACCATAAAATTGATAGATAAAATATTACCTATCTTGTGGATGATTGGCTAAAATTATTAGCTTGATTGCAGATATGAAGAGGAAAGTAAAAAATTATGGATTATAAAGCAGAATTATTAAAACTACTTGAAAATACAGATGATTGGGAAAGCCTAAAAACAAAATTAGAACATATTTACAATACATCTCTTCAAAGTGACAGCAGAAAAACTACGATTGCAGGAAAACTGTTTGAATATTTTTCAAAGTATTTTTTTATCTGCAATCCATTGTATCAATACGAATACAAAAATGTCTGGCTTTTTGACGAAATCCCTCTTGGTATAAAAAAGGAATTAAACATTAATCATACAGACCATGGAATAGATTTATTGTTGGAAGATAAGAACTGTTGTTTTATTGCTGTTCAGTGTAAGTTTAAAAATGATGAAGAGTCAAAACTCGGCTGGTCAAAAGATAAACTGGGTAATCTATTTGGCTTCGCTTCTTCCATAATGCAATTAATTATTTTTTCAAATGCGTCTGAAATAGATGATGTTTCAAAAACGAGAACAGACAACTTATGTTTCTTTAGCATAAAAGATTTGCTGGCTCTTGATAAAGAATTTTTTGATAACCTACGTTTATACTTAAGTAAGAATATTAAAACTTCATATAAAAAAGCAGAACCGCATGAATATCAGAAGAAAATTATTAGTACCGTCTCTTCTTATTTTCTTTCTAATGATAGAGGAAAATTGATTTTACCATGTGGAACTGGAAAAACACTTGTTTCTTTATGGATAAAAGAAAATACTGCCGAAAATCTTACACTTTTTTTAGTTCCGTCTTTAAATCTTGTTAGGCAGACAAAAAATGAATGGATAAAAAATTCAAATACACTTTTTGATTATATAGTCGTTTGTTCAGAAATGGATATAGACAAAGAACAGGACTCTTCAAATATTCATTTATATGATTTGGATTCATTTGTAACTGATAAACCGAATGAAATAAAAGAATTTATAAAAAAAGAAAGTGCAAATAAAAAAGTAATTTTTTCTACATACCAATCTTTTAAGAAAATTGTTGATGCTTATGATGAAAAGCTTCCTGCAATTGACTTAGCTATTTGCGATGAAGCTCATAGAACGGCTAGTATAGATTTTGGTGTGTTTTCATTAATTCATAATGATACAGAAAATCTGTGCATAAAAAAACGCTTGTATATGACAGCAACTCCAAGAGTTTATAGTCAGACCATCAAGAAAAATATTGAAGAAACAGGAAATCTTTTATTTGATATGTCTGATGAGAAAATCTATGGAAAAGAAATATACAGAATGTCATTTGCAGAAGCAATTCAACTTGGAATTTTAGTTGATTATCAGATTATCTGTCTTGGTGTTTCAGATGAAAACCTTTATGCATTGTTAAAAAGTAATATTTACATTGATAAATATAATTCAATAACAGATTTTGTAAATAATTATGCTGTTAAGCTTGCTTTTGAAAAATACTCGATAAATCATGCAATTACATTTCATTCAAAAGTGAATCAGGCACAACTCTTTTCTGAAAGAAATGAAAAGATTTATCCTGATATTAAATCATATTTTGTAAGCGGAAGACAGACCTCAAGCAATAGAAGTATAATTTTAAACGCATTTAAGAATTCAGAAAAAGCTGTGGTTTCAAATGCACGATGTCTTACAGAGGGTGTGGATATTCCAACTGTTGAAGCAGTATTTTTCTGTGACCCTAAAAATTCAAAAGTCGATATTGTGCAAGCAGTCGGAAGAACCCTTAGAAAAGACAAAAATAATCCAAATAAAATTGGCAAAATAATAATCCCAGTTTATTTCAAAAAAGATACAAATGTAGAAGAAGAAATAGATTCAAGTGTTTACAATAATGTTATAAAAATAATTCGTTCAATAGCTGATCAGGATGAACGCTTGCAGGATGAAATAAACAGCATTGCCTATAAACAGACAAGCGATTTTTCTGGAAATTCTAAAATACAGTTTATTTATGATAAAACCTGTAAATTGAACGATTTGATCGCTTTTGAAAATTTAGAAAAAAAACTTGAATCAGCTTTATTTGGTGAAATTATTTCAAAAAACTCTACCACTTGGGATTTGTACTATAAAGAACTTTCAGATTATTTACTAATGCATAGTTTTATATACCCAAAGGAAAAAGAAAATATTCGGCTTTATCGTTGGTGTGCACAACAACGACTATTTTATAAAAAACAAAATCTATCACAAGAGAGAATCTCAAAACTAAATGATTTGAATTTTGTTTGGAATAACAACAATGATTTGTGGAATGAAAAATTTGATAAATTGGTGGAATTTTTAAAACAAAATGATAACAGATGGCCTCGTCAAAGAAATACAACAGGATTGGAACATTCTCTTGCTGTTTGGATGATGAAATTGGATAGTGATTATCGTAATGGAAAATTAGAGCAAGAAAAATATGAAAAACTAAATTCCATTGGCTATATTTTTGAAAATAGAAAATGGCTGACTTGCTTTGAAGATGCAAAGCAAAAAATTGAAAAATTAGGACATTTTCCAAATCAGAGTGAAGATATAAATGTGTATGCATGGTTGGTATCGCAGAGTAATAGATACAATTCTGATAAATTATCTGAAAAACAAAGAAAACTGCTAGACGAAATCCATATAAAAGATTTTATTTGGGGCAAAGATGATTGGGAAGATAAATTTCAATATTTACAAGAATATTATGAAAAAAATGGAAAATTACCTAAATACAACGAACCTTTTGGATATAAACGAAAAATCAATTTTACTAGCTGGGCAATAAGACAGCGCAAAGATTATTATGAAGGACGATTATCAAAAGAACAAGAAGACAAACTTTTATCAATAGGATTTAATTTAGATACTCAAAAAGAGAAAGAAGATCTTTGGAATGAAAAATTTGAGCTTTTAAAACAATGGTTAAAAGATCATGATAATCACTTTCCGAATAATCCACTTTCAAAAGATGATTTAGAAAAAACTGTAAGTATTTTTGTAAATTATAATAGAAATTGGTATAAAGGAAAATTGGATAAATATGGCAAATTTCCTGAAGATAGAAAGAAAATGCTTGATTCTATTGGTTTTGAATGGGCTCCTAATGCAAATGATGAGAAATGGAATGAGAATTTAGAAAAGGCAAAAGAACAAATTGCTGAATATGGAACAATTCCATGGCAACTTTCAGAAAAAACGAATCCAGTCTATAGCTGGCTTAACAGGCAGAAACTTGTATTTAAGGATAATAAATTAAGTAAAGAAAAAATTGAGAAACTAAAGGAAATTGGGATTGATTTAGAAAAGTAATTTTTCGCGGCAGGGATAGGAACACCTGCAGAAAAAGCAAACGCTCCGTTCTTTGATGAATTTTTGCGCTCTTTCAACACAAGTTTGCAAATGCGAAATTCTATTCCAAATTCCTCAAGTGCTGAAGATGACTATTTGATTTCTCCAATAAAAGCCGATGATGGAACATTCTTTGACACCCGCGACCAGGTTGTTCTTGGCAAAGATGCAAAACTTCCGATAGATGCCGATGCAAACGGAGCTTATCACATCGCATTGAAAGGTCTGTATCTGCTCAAAAATAACTTCAACAGAAACGACAAAGGCTTTATTGAAAACATTTCCAACGCCGACTGGTTCAAGTTTGTGCAGGAAAAAGAATATTTACACTAACCCCACCGCCAGCACGCTTGCCCGAACACACAGTTTTATCAGGCGTGCTGATGATTTGGGAATTATGGATTTTTTTATGTTTATCTGTGTTATTTTACGAAATTAGTAGAAAATTATGTAATAATAAATCAAGGAGGTGTGAAATGTCTGATGCCCTTGTATATGTCGAAGAACAGGTTGAAAAATTTTCTTTATCAGAGCAGATTCATTTGCTTAATTTTCTTGCAAACAGGATTAATTCAAAAACTTCTATACTAAATAAAGATTATTCTGAGGAAGAATCTTTGCAAAAACTTAGAGAATCAAGTCTTTCAACTGTATGGGAGAGTGTAAAAAATGACACGTGGTGATATTTATCTGCTTGATTTTGGCATTCAGTCAAAAAAATATTTTGAAAAAAATTGAAAACGAAATTGATTATGTAACAAAAGAATAGAAGAAAATCAACCTTTTTCAAATCATTT
>JAEDFA010000054.1 GCA_016293005.1 Treponema sp. | reverse complement strand
GCTTTTCTCTACAAAAGGTCCTTTTTTAACAGATCTTGACACAGTTATCTCCTATGCAACTACTTCTTACGTCGTGAAACAATAAAGTTATTAGACGGCTTTCTCTTGTTGCGAGTCTTGTAACCTTTACAAGGCTGTCCCCATGGAGTAACAGGGTTACGTCCTTTTCCAGCGCCTTCACCACCACCAAGCGGGTGATCAACAGGGTTCATAGCCATACCACGAACTGTAGGGCGGATACCCAACCAACGCTTATGACCAGCCTTTCCAAGCTGAACATTCATGTGTTCTTCATTGCCGACAACACCGATTGTAGCATAACACTTACAATGGATTTTACGCATTTCGCTAGAAGGAAGACGAACTATAACATAATCACCTTCACGACCAGCAATCATAGCACTGGCACCTGCAGAACGAACAAGCTGTCCACCACATCCCAATTTAAGTTCAATATTATGAATAGTAAAACCAACTGGAATGTTTTCCAATGGAAGTGCGTTTCCAGGTGTAGGAGCTGCATTTGCACCAGACATAATTTTCTGTCCAACTTTTAAATCTTTTGGCGCAATAATATAGCGTTTATCACCATCAGCATAGAATACCAAAGCAATGTTAGCACTTCGATTTGGATCATATTCAATAGTCTTGACAGTTCCAGGAATTCCGTGCTTATCACGCTTAAAATCTATTTCTCGATAAAGTCTTTTATGTCCGCCACCTTGATGTCGTACAGAAATACGACCACCAGCACCACGGCCACCTTTAGACTTTTTACCTGACACCAAACTTTTTTCGGGTGTATCGGTTGTCAGTTCATCTCTGACCAGGTCAACTCTTCCGCGAGTACCTGCAGTCATTGGCTTAAATACTTTAAGAGCCATTTTATATTCCCCTTAGTCTACGCGGATTATACGCCTTCAAAAGCCTGAATTGTTTGTCCGGCTTCCAAACGTACAATTGCTTTTTTATATGAGCTTGTACGACCAGGTTTTCCACGAAGTCGTTTTTCTTTGCCCATAACATTAATTGTTGTACAGTCAATAACTTTTACATTGAAAAGTTTTGAAACTGCTTCCTTAATCTGTGTTTTTGTTGCAGACGGCTGTACGATAAATACATACTTATTCTGCTCTCTAAGAACAGTAGCCTTTTCTGAAACTACAGGCTTAATAAGAATATCTGCGAAATCCATTATTCAGCCTCCTTGTCTTCTGCATAAAAATCAGAAAGATTTTTTACAGCACTTTCAAGTACAACAACTTTGCGAGCGTAGAATAAGTCGTGTGCTCTAAGTCGATTATATGAAAGGAATGAAAGAGCTGGAATATTGCGTCCGGCGCGTTTAATCATTTCATCATCATCTTTTAGAACAACAACTGTTCTTTCATTTTTTGCAAAATTGTCAAGGATTTTAACCAAATCCTTTGTTTTACCGCTTTCTACAGTAAAATCTTCAACCACTGTGAATCTGTCGCTCTGAGCCTGCATGCTCAAAATAGATTTCATAGCAAGTCGTTTTGCCTTTTTAGGCATTGAATAACTGAAATCCCTAGGTTTTGGTCCAAAAATTGTTCCGCCACCAACACAAATTGGAGATTTTTTATCACCACGGCGGGCATTACCAGTTCCTTTCTGCTTATAAGGCTTTGCGTTAGAACCATGCACTTCAGCACGTCCTTTAGTACAAGCAGTTCCTGTACGCATATTAGCAAGTTCATTTGTAATGGCATAGTAAATAACATCATCATTTACTGGAAGACCGAATACTTTATCATCTAAAGTGATTGTACGCAGCTCTTTACCATCAGTTGAATATACTTTCTTTTCCATATTCTAATCCTCTGATTATTTCTTTACTGCGGACTTCACGATGAGTGTGCAGTCTTTATTGCCAGGAACAGCACCGCGAACTAAAATTACATTTAATTCTGGGTCAATTTTTACGATTTTGAGATTCTGAACTGTTACACGCTTGAATCCCATATGACCAGGAAGTTTGACATTTTTAAAACAATGTCCTGGAGTCGTACAGTTTCCTGTACCACCCGGTTCTCTGTGGAATTTTGAACCGTGAGTAGCGCGTCCACCATGGAAGCCCCATCTCTTCATAACGCCCTGGAATCCCTTACCCTTAGAAGTTGCAGTAACATCCAAGAAACGTGAATCATTAAAAAGCTCCAAACCGATATTGTCACCAACTGCAACTTCTTTTTCGTAGTCGCGGAATTCTTTTAAGTGACGCTTTGGAGTAATATTTTCCGGGAAAATGCCTTTGTATGCTTTATTTGCCTTGTTAGGTTTTATTTCACCTACACCAAGAACAACAGCATCATATCCGCATGTTTCCTTAGTTTTTGTAGCAATAACAGTATTTGGTTCAACGTGGATCACGGTGACTGGTGTCAAATTGCCGCTTTCGTCGAAAACCTGTGTCATTCCTACTTTTGTTGCGATCAGACCTTTCATTCTGATTTCTCCTGTTTTAAGAACATACAGTTCTTGTCTAATTTTATAGGCCGCCATCCCAGATCCGGGGGACCGTACCTCCAAACAGTAAAATTACTGTTTAATTTCTACATCTACACCTGCAGGTAATTCAAGTTTCATCAAAGAATCCATTACATCTGATGTTGGATTTAAGATGTCAATAAGGCGTTTGTGAGTTCTCATTTCAAACTGTTCACGAGATTTTTTATTTACATGTGGTGAACGAAGAACTGTTATCTTATTGATTCTTGTAGGAAGCGGAATAGGTCCTGAAACCTTTGCTCCGGCTTTCTGTACTGTCTGCACGATTGATTTAGCACTCTGATCGATCAGTTCAACATCAAATGCACGAAGTCGAACACGAATCTTTCCATTAGCCATGAATTTATCCTCCAAGGATTGACCGGCTCATCTATCATAAAAATGAATATGAACCAGTCATTACTATTAACTATTCGATAATCTTTGTTACCTGTCCAGAAGCGATTGTTCGTCCGCCTTCACGGATAGCAAGTTTAAGACCTTCGTCCATAGCGATAGGATGGATAAGTTCACCGATAATTTTTACATTATCACCTGGGTTTACCATTTCTACACCGTCACCAAGCATTACAGTACCTGTAATATCTGTTGTTCGGAAATAGAACTGTGGGCGGTAACCATTACGGAATGAAGAATGTCGTCCACCTTCTGCTTCTGTAAGAACATAAATCTGAGCTTCGAATTTTGTATGTGGAGTAATTGATGCTGGTTTTGCAAGAACCTGTCCGCGAACAACATCTTTCTTTTCAACACCACGAAGAAGAATACCTACGTTATCACCTGCGATACCCTGATCAAGTGTTTTCTGGAACATTTCGATACCAGTTACAGTTGTATCCTGAGTTGGTTTAATACCTACGATCTGTACAGCATCACCCATATTTACAACACCGCGTTCGATTCGTCCAGTAACTACTGTACCACGACCAGAAATTGTAAAGATGTCTTCGATTGGCATAAGGAATGGTTTATCTTCTGCTCTTTCAGGATCATCAAACCATGTATCCATTGCTGTAAGAAGTTCTTCGATACATGCTGTGTTAGCAGGATCTGATGATTCGTTCAATGCTTTGAATGCTGAACCTTTGATAATTGGTGTATCAGGAGAGAATCCGTAAGAAGATACAACATCTTTTACTTCTTCTTCTACGAGCATCAACATTTCTTCATCACCGTCGAGCTGGTCAACTTTGTTCAAGAATACGATAATCTTTGGTACACCTACCTGACGAGCAAGCAAAAGGTGTTCACGAGTCTGAGCCATAACACCATCAGAAGCAGCGATTACAAGAATAGCACCATCCATCTGAGCAGCACCAGTAATCATGTTCTTAATATAGTCAGCGTGTCCTGGACAGTCGATATGAGCATAGTGTCGTTTATCTGACTGATATTCCAAGTGACGAGTGTTGATTGTGATACCACGCTCCTTCTCCTCTGGAGCGTTATCAATTTCATCATACTTAAGAGCTTTATCACCATATTTGTTAGCACAATATGAAGTGATAGCTGCTGAAAGAGTTGTCTTACCATGGTCTACGTGACCAATAGTACCTACATTCATGTGAGGTTTAGTTCGAACGAACTTCTCCTTTGCCATGTTTTTCTCCTTGCCGAAAATTCAAAAATCGGCACTTTTATTTTTTATGCTTCTGCACTTTAAGCCAGAATAAATCCTGCACCAAAAGATGCCTGAATTATTCGCAAAAGCATTTTAATTTGCATAGAGAGTATAATAATGATTTTGATTGAACGGACAATAAATATTTTTATGATATTCCATAATATCGAAATACCTATGGCCGGAACCACCGATCATTATCAGACTTCTAAATTGATAACTGGTTTGGTATCCAGAGCCTTGTTTTAGAACTGCCAAAACCCTAAATGCTAAACCATATATTTTTGCTGTCAACGACAGAAAAATTCACACAAAAGGGCCGTAATTACCTGAAAGCTAAAAAGCTGACTTTACGGAATTACCAGAACTGCAATAAATATAACAGCCTGCTGACACTCAAAGAACCCTGCATATTTTAAACTGGCAAAATTTTACCAATCGTAGTATTAATAATTTACAAGATTTAAAAAATAATTTCAAGTAGCAAAAAATATTTTTAATCACTTAAAAAACAAAAAGGCACCCTTACGGGCACCTTTTACTACAGAACTACCATCTGTAATGTGCAAAAGCTTTGTTAGCTTCTGCCATCTTATGTACATCTTCTTTCTTTTTGAAAGCTGTACCAGTATTGTTAAACGCATCAAGAAGTTCTGCTGAAAGCGTATCTGCCATACCATGACCGCTTCTGCTTCTTGCAGCACCAATAATCCAGCGCATTGCAAGTGCTTCGCGACGAGATTCACGGATTTCCATTGGAACCTGATATGTTGCACCACCAACTCGTCGAGATTTTACTTCTACAACAGGCTTTACATTATCAACAGCTTTAAGGAATACTTCAAGAGGATCCTTATCTGTTTTTGTTTTAAGTTTATCAAGTGCTTCATATACAATTTTTGTACAAGTTGCTTTTTTACCATCAAGCATCATACGGCTGACAAATTTTGTAATAACTTTTGAATTATATTTAACATCCGGCATACATGGACGTTCGATTGATTTTTTATGTCTTCCCATCTTAGTCCTCCATTAAGCCTTTGGTCGTTTTGCACCGTATTTTGAACGACCGCGTTTTCTATCTTCTACACCGAGAGTATCTTTTGTACCACGAATAATGTGATAGCGTACACCAGGAAGATCCTTTACACGTCCACCACGAATAAGAACAACTGAGTGTTCCTGAAGGTTGTGACCAATACCAGGAATATATGCAGTAACTTCAATACCATTTGAAAGGCGTACACGAGCTACTTTTCTAAGAGCCGAATTAGGTTTTTTTGGAGTTACCGTCATAACACGAGTACAAACTCCACGCTTTTGCGGACAAGACTGAAGTGCAGGTGACTTTGTTCTGTTTGCAACTGACTGTCTTCCGCGACGAATTAATTGATTAATTGTAGGCATTGCCTATCTCCTATAATGTTCCGGCCAGCACTCCGGAAGTATTGTTTCTACAAAAACCGAATGCGAGAATTTTCAGTTAATATAGGTTTTAGCATTTTAATAAATTTAACAAATGAATTCAAGGCAATAAAAAATTATTTTCAAATATTTTTCATAAAAAATAAATTTATCGAAAAACGATAAAAAATTATTGACAAAAGATAATCCTCTCACTATTATACAATCAAAAATATTTATTGAGATGCTGCAGCACATTCTCATTTCTTTGCAAATGCGCATTGCAAACTTATTATTAAATTGGAGGAAATATGAAAAACATTTCAAAAATCGCAAAAACAGTTTCAAAAATCTTTGAAATTCTGTTTCTATTCGGTGCAATAATGATGATTGTAAGCATTATCTGTTCATTCGCAATTCCACAAAAATACGGTTCTTTTCTATTAAATTCTGTAGAAAACGGACTAATCGCAACGAATGGATTTGAAATCAACATTGCAGACAAAGACGGAAATTTAATTCCCGCCGCCGTAAGCTTCTTCTCGTTTGCAGGATTATTTTCAATGCTTGCTTTTACGATGATTTTCAGAAATATCTACCTTATAATTCAGACTACAGAAGGAAAAACTAAATTCAGCAAAGGAAAAACGCCATTTCAAAAAGACAATATTCGTATGGTTCGGGAAATAGGAATTTTTTCAATCTGGATTCCTGTAATGGAATTTATAATCAGCCTTCTTGCAAAACTTGTCATTGGAGCAGATTTAGTCGAGACTTCAGTTCAAATTTACGGAATCGTTATGGGAATTGCAGTTTTATTTTTATCACAAATTTTCACTTACGGTGAAAATCTTGAAAAAGAAGTAGAAGGTTTAATCTGATGGGAAAAATCGTACTTTATTTAGACAGACTTATGGTCGAAAAAAAGATTTCGCTGAATGTCCTTGCAGAAAAAGTCGGAATTACAAATGTCAACCTTTCAAAAATCAAAAACAACAAAGTCAATGCAATAAGGTTTTCAACACTTGAAAAAATATGTGAAATTCTAGACTGCACCCCGGGCGATATTTTAAAATTTGAAAAATAAAACAAACGAAGCTGTCCAAATGTATTAAATATTGACTTTACCTTGGACAGCCCATTTTATTTTTAAGATTTTTTGCGATTCGGAACAGATTTTGCATCTAAAGCTAAATCTTTTCTTTTATAATAGAAGAAAGTTCCAACTGCAAGCCCGGCAGAACCTATTATCATGAGAAGGCAAAGAATCTGCCCGGTTGAAAGATTGAAAATTGAATTATTTAGATAAATTTGAGAATCTGAACTGTTTCTGAAACCCAATTCTACATCTGGCTGCCTGAAATATTCTATAAAAAAGCGAACTAAACCGTAACCGCCCATATAAATGCTTGAAAGAAGTCCGTCCCATTTTTTATGTTTTCTTAAAAACCACAGCACAAGAAAAAGAACAATCCCTTCAAAAAATGCTTCATAAAGCTGACTTGGATGACGGGGAAGATTTACAAAAGTCAGACCTTCGATATTCATTGAAATATCTGAACAAAAATCCTGAACCCATTTTTCATTCGCGGGAAATTTTTCTGCATAAGGAAAAACCATTCCCCACGGCATTTTTGTAATACGACCGTAAAGTTCACCGTTTAAAAAGTTTCCGAGCCGCCCAAAAGTATAACCACATGGAATTGCGATAACCATCGCGTCAATCCACTGAAAAATTCTTTTCTTTTTTATGCAGCACCAGACAATCATTCCGATTAAACCACCGATAAAACCGCCGTGATAACTCATTCCGGCAAGCCCCGTAAATTTTCCTGATTCGTCAAACGGCCAGAAAATAAGCCACGGTTTCTGACGGAAAATTCCTGAAGATTCGTAAATCAATGCAGAACCGAGCCTTGCGCCGATTAAAAGAAAAACAATTCCGGTAAAAAGAAAACTTAAAACATCGTCTTCGGTAATTTTTTCTGATTTTAAGGATTTTGAATTAAAAAAATTTTCTTTTAACAATCTTTTTAAAACAAGCCACGCCGTTAAAAAAGCAAAAATATACATCAGACCGTACCATCTGATTAAACTCAGAAACGGAACCCCTGGAAAAACTTCAGGATGAATAAAAGAAGGATAATTAATATAAAGCGGCATTGTTCCTACCCAACTCAAAATTTATAAAAAAAATCAATATTTAATCATAACACTTTTACAATATAATTGCAATTTTTATTCTATTGGAATAAAATGAATTATGCGATTCAACAGAAAAATTTTTCGGACTATTTTAGGAACAATCATCATCTTTTCAGCAGGCTTTACCACTTCCCAGTGCTTTGCCCAAAATCAAGATCAAAAAATATCAAATTTTCAATACTTAAGAAAATTAAACCGGCTTTTCGAATTCGTACATGAAAATTATGTAGACGAAACTGACGCAAAAACTTTATACGAAGGCGCAATCAAAGGTTTAATGAATTCTTTCAACGACCCTTACACTTCTTACCTTGACCACGACACAATCCGCGATTTAAGCGACACGACTACAGGAAATTTCGGGGGCGTCGGACTTACAATTTCAAAACCGATAGAATCAAAACCGAACAAACCTGCATACCTTGAAGTTGCCTCTCCAATCGAAGACTCTCCGGGAGCAAAAGCAGGAATTATTTCAGGTGATTACATAACAGAAATCGATGGCGAACCAACTGAACCAATGACAATGCAGCAAATTTTAGACAAACTTCGCGGTGAAGTCGGAACTCCTGTAAATGTTACTGTCCTCCGAGGAAAAAATTTAAAATTCACTGTAACTTTAATCAGAGAATTAATCGAAGTTCCAACAGTAAAATACGCAATGATAGACGAAATCGGCTACCTTCGCATAATTCAGTTTACGCCGGACACACCAGGACGCGTTCAGGAAGCGCTCGACGATTTTAAATCAAAAAATTACAAAAGCCTCATTATCGATTTACGCGACAATCCAGGCGGACTTATCACAAGCGTAGAAGAAATTGCAGACAAATTTATCGATAACGGACCGATTGTTTCAACAAAAAGCAGACTTTTCACAGCAGACTCAGTTTACACGGCATCTGAAGAAAAAACCGTAGTTAAAAATATTCCGATTATCGTTCTTATAAATCAAGGTTCAGCATCTGCTTCAGAAATTCTTTCGGGAGCACTAAAAGACAACCACCTTGCATATCTTGTAGGTCAAAGAACTTACGGAAAAGGTTCTGTTCAGCAGGTAATTCCTCTTGGCGAAGACGAAGCAATCAAAATGACAATCGCACGATACTACACACCAAGCGATACAAACATCGACAAAATCGGAATTCCGCCTGATTTAGAAATAAAATATCCGCCGCTTACAGAAGCCGAAGAAAAAGCATATTCTGCCCTTCTCGAATCAAACAAAATTGACAAGTTAATAGAAGAAAATCCAAAAATGACAGAAGAACAGATTCGGGAAAATGCAGAAATCTTAAAAAAAGAATTCAACCTCGACTCAAGACTTTTAAGGCGCTTAATCAGAATGCAAATCTGGAAATTTGAAACAGGACATATTTATGATTTGGATTACGACATTCAGCTTACGGCCGCTCTAGACATTTTAAAAACGAAAGATTTTAAAATGCTTGTAAGTTCAACAAAAACATTAAAAGAACTTCAACAAGAAGCAGAGGCAATGAAACTTTCAGAAAACCAAGCAGATTAATTCTATGCGTCAGTTTATTTCAGAAGTTTTTCCAGACAAAAACGGAATACTAAAACTTGAAGAAAAAGATTTCCGTTATTTAAAACAGGTTCTGCGCGTAAAAACGGGTGACATGATAAATATCCGCCTTCCTGACTCTTCTTTAAAAGGATTCACCGTCTGCAAAATTCAGGAAAATAAAAAAACGCTGATTCTTCAGGAATGCGCTTCAAAAATTTCAGAAGAAAACTCTTTGACACGCGGAACTCAAGCATCAGCGCTTGAACAAAATGCACTTTCAACGACAGAATTCTGGCTTTTTACATTCATTTCAAAACCTTCAAAAATGGAGTTAATAATCAGGCAGGCAGTTGAATGTGGAATAAAATTTATCATTCCGGTGATTTCAGAATATTCCCAAAAAAGCAGCGTTGAAGCAATAAAAAACGCAAAAAAAGAACGACTTTTAAAAATTGTAAAAGAATCCCGTCAGCAAAGCGGTTCCCCGGTAGAAACAAAAATCTTAGAGCCGGTTTCAGTTGAAGATGCTGCAAATATGTGGAAAGAACAAAATTCCCCGGGCGTTCTTTTATGGGAACAGAATAAAGATTCTAAATCGCTTCATGAAATTTTCAAATCCGCCGATACTAAAAAAGCCGCAGTTCTCGTCGGATGCGAAGGCGGAATCAGCCCGAACGAATTTGAAATTCTAAAAAAATCAAATTTCATTCCCGTTCATTTCGACATAAATATTTTAAGGTGCGAAACTGCAAGCCTTTATGGAATTGCGGCAGTTCAGTCTGTAATATTGGAGAAATCAAAATGGCAGTGCACAGAATAGAAATTTTAGGCGTTCCAGTAGACATTTGCCCGCGCGAAGAACTGGAAAGCGAAATATTAAAAATTCTTGAAAAACCTGGAACAAAACAGATAATTTTTTTAAACATCTGGGGGCTTTTAAAAGCAAGGCATAAAAACGATTTTTCCGAATGCATCAAAAATGCAGACTTAATTCTTCCAGTGTCAAAAAGCATTTTAAAAGGCGCAAAATTCCTCAAAAAACAGATTCCAGTTCGATACAATCAGTTTACGACAATCATTCAAATTCTTACAACGCTCGATTCTCATTTTAAAACGCTCTACCTTTTAGGCGGAAGGCAGGAAAACCTTACAATTGCAGAACGAAATGTACACGACACTTTCCCAAATTTAAGAATAATCGGTCGCTGCGTAGGCTACTACCAGAAATCGTGGGAAGGACGAATCATAGAATCCCTTTACAAATCATCTCCATCGCTTGCACTTATAAGCGAAGGTTTTGCTGAAAAAGAACTTTGGGCGTACAGAAGACGCAACCAGTTCTCTTCAAGCATTTTCATCTATTATAAAGATGTAATCGGAATTTTTTCAAAAAGAATAAAACGAACGGATGAAAAAGTTTTTGAAAAAGGACACGAAATCTACCACGAAGTCGTAAGAAATCCGCTCAAAGTTTTTCTGATTTTTCCGTTCATCAAATACAAACTTCTTCTTTTGTGGTACAGACTTTTTAAGAAAAACAAATAATTTTAAGAATTTTATTTTTTTATTTCAAATTAATTTTTTTTGAAGAAAGACCTGCTGCCTTTGTGAAAACTTTCTCGATATACTGAACTTCACCTTCAGAAAGCGCTGCACGGGAAAGAATGCTTTTCCAGAATTTTTCCATATCGTTCTGACCGGCAACTTTAAAAAATCCGATTTTTTTAAGATTTTCTGAAATGACAGAAACAGTTTCATCAAGCCGTTTTAATGAAACAGGCGTATAACCTTTTAAAAATGAATTATTTTTCCTGAAAAGATGGTAGCACATAATCTGAACGGCGTGAGAAAGATTTAAAGAACCGAATTCAATGCTTGATGGAATTGTAACGGCATCTGTACATTCTGAAAGTTCACTGTCTGTAAGCCCCGTTCTTTCATTGCCAAAAACCAAAGCGACTTTTCCTCCAGGATTTTCTTTTGAACCTGAAATTTCATCTGCAAGCGAAGCAAATTCTTCCGGGAGAAAAAGTTTTCCTTTGCGATATTTTCCACGACGCCTTGTAGTTCCAAACGATAAAACGCAGTCTTCAGCTGCTTCTGTTATGGAATTAAAAAATTCTGCATTTTCATAAATATAAAACGCATGAATTGCAAGAACAGAAATTTTTTCAGCATCGTAATCTGATTTTTTTCCGACTATTCTAAGTTTTTTTATGTCGTTATTAGCCATCGCACGGCAAGCAGAACCAATATTGCGTGGTTCATCAGGATGATCAAGGATTACACAAATATTTTCAAGATTCATAGCGTAATTATATAAAAAAGAAAATTCAATAACAAGATTTTCCTGAGTTTTATTTTGTGCTTTTCGTTTTTTTGAATCCGATATCCAAGCGCGTAAAAATCAACACCAAAAGGAGTTACACCAAGTCAGGCTGTTGGCGCAAATCACTCACCGGCAGCATTATACATGATAACTTTTTCAGATAATGCAAAAGATATTTTTTCTGCAATTTCAAAAGAACTTAAATGCAAATATTTTGT
>JAEDFA010000127.1 GCA_016293005.1 Treponema sp. | reverse complement strand
GAAAGTTTTCGGTATTGAACGCGTTTTGGAACTCCGGCTTCTTCACCAAACTGTTCTTTCTTCCAGGCAGCGTATTCTGACCAGTTTCCTTCAAAAAATCGTACTTCTGAATTATTTTCAAATGCAAGAATATGAGTACAAATTCTGTCCAAAAACCATCGGTCGTGACTTACAACTAACGCACAGCCTGCAAAATCTTCAAGCGCTTCTTCAAGTGCACGGACAGTCTGAACATCAAGATCATTTGTAGGTTCGTCAAAAAGAAGAACATTTCCGGCTTCTTTTAACATCATTCCCAAATTAAGACGATTTTTTTCACCGCCGGAAAGCACGCTGACTTTTTTATTCTGATCTGGACCTGTAAAATTAAACCAGCCGCAGTAAGCGTGCGCATTGACTTCACGAATTCCGCCTTCTAACGGACGACCTTTTTCATCCGTTGCACCAAGTTTAATCATATCTGCACCGCCACCGAGAGTTTCGTAAACGGTTTTATTTTCATCGAGTCCAGTTCTCATCTGATCAACATAAACAAGTTTTACAGTTGAACCGACTTCTATTGTTCCCGAATCAGGTTTTTCGCCATTTTCAAGACCAGCAGCATCAACGATTAATTTGAATAAAGTAGTTTTTCCCGCACCGTTCGGACCTGTAATTCCAACGATTGCTCCAGACGGAATATGCAGATTTAAATTTTCAAAAAGAAGTTTTTCCCCGAACGATTTAGAAACATTTTCAAAATCAATTACCTGACTTCCAAGACGCGGACCTGCAGGAATTGAAATCTGAGTGTCTTTCAACTGAACTTTTGAACTCTGCGACATAAGTTCGTTATAGCGAGTAATATGCTCTTTATGTTTTGCCTGACGACCTTTTGCACTCGTGTGAATCCAGTCAAGTTCCCGCTGAATTTCTTTTTGACGAGCAGTTTCGCTTTTATTTTCAAGAAGAAGGCGCTGATTTTTTTGCTCAAGCCAGGAAGAATAATTACCTTTAAACGGAAATCCTTCGCCCCTGTCAAGTTCCAGAATCCAGCCGGCAACTTCATCAAGAAAATATCTGTCGTGAGTTATGGCGATTACAGTTCCCGGATAATCGTGAAGATGTTTTTCAAGCCAGGCAACAGTTTCTGCATCAAGATGATTAGTCGGTTCGTCAAGAAGAAGAATATCTGGCTTTTGCAGAAGAAGCCGGCACAACGCAACTCGGCGTCTTTCACCACCGGAAAGAACATCTACAATCTGGTCAGAAGGCGGACATCGGAGAGCATCCATTGCAAGTTCAAGATTATTGTCGAGATTCCATGCGTCAAGGGCATCAAGTTTTTCCTGAACTTCTCCCTGCCGTGCACAGAGTTTATCGATATCTGCATCAGGCTCACCAAACGCCTCGTTTATTTTATCAAATTCTTCAAGAAGGTCTGTAATTTCTTTTACGCCTTCTTTTACGATTTCCATAACAGTTTTTCCAGGTTCAAGATACGGTTCCTGTTCAAGATAACCGATTGTATAACCCGGTGCAAGAGTTGTTTCGCCAGTAAAATCAGTGTCTTTTCCGGCAAGAATTTTAAACAGCGAAGATTTACCAGAACCATTCGCTCCGATTACACCGATTTTTGCACCATAATAATAAGAAATACTTATGTCTTTGAGAACGACTTTAGTTCCATAAGAACGCGAAACGCGATCCATTGTGTAAATAATTTTTTTATCATCAAAAGTTTTAGCCATACCCACATTTTACCATATAAACCAGCATAATGGAAGATTACAAATTTTTTATTAATATATAGTGCGTGAGGAAATAATTCCGGACGATTTTATATTGAAAATAACGCGATTAAAAGCCATTTTTAACAGAGAATATTCTATGATGAGGACGCCCGAAAAGATTTGTTACCCCTTAAAAATAATAATTCAATAATTTGTATAAAATACGAAAAAGTGTGATATAATCAAAAAACAAAAAATAGAAAAACTTAATATTGGATAAAATGGAAAAAAAAGAAAATAAGGACTTTCTTACAACACAAATAATTACCTATCTTGGAAATAAACG
>JAEDFA010000053.1 GCA_016293005.1 Treponema sp. | reverse complement strand
AATCACAGACAAAGTAATCGAAGCAATCAAAAGCGGAAAATACGACCACATCCGCCTGAACTATCCTAACGGCGACATGGTAGGACACACTGGAGTTTTCAATGCCGTATGCTGTTCTATGGAAGGAATGGATTTACAGCTTGGACGCCTTAAGGCTGCAATCGAAGAAGCCGGCGGAATCTTGTGTCTTACTGCTGACCACGGAAACTCAGACGATATGTATGAGCACGCAAAAGACGGCAGCGTAAAGATGGACAAAAACGGCGAACCGAAAGCAAAAACTTCCCACAGCCTGAATCCTGTTCCGGGAATTATCTATGACCCTGAATACAAAGGCGAGTACGATTTGACTTTGAACGAAGGTTTGGGAATTTCTAGTTGGCCAAGCACACTCATGCAGCTTATGGGATTTAAAGAACCTTCAGATTACGACAAAAGTTTAATCAATTTGAAATAAGTTATTATCTTAATCATTTTGGCGTTCCCCGGTAACTTTTAGTTACCGGGTCGCTCATTACAGGGCTTGCTAACGCGCAGCCTCCTCACTTCGTTGCGGTGGCTGCCTTACGGCACCCTTCCAATCGCTAACGCAATTTTTCAAAAAATATGTATTTTCTCTATAATAATCGTTCTGTTTCAAGTGTATTTGTTACTTCAAATGTTACTTTTTTTGCATAATTTAGTTTTACTAAGATTCAGCTGGACTATGTAGGAATTTTCTGGAGTATCTGGTTTAAATGGAAAAAAAGAAAGAATAAATTTTACACTAAAAATATCAAACGACAAGATTATTGGATAAGCTTTAACCACCTTCTTAATTTTGACAAAAGTTTAAGTTCAATTTAGTCTGAATAATATTTTGGTCTTGCTTCAACAGCACCGTTTACAGCCCTTATGGCGGGAATGATTCTTGCAGGGCGAAAAAAGTAGGCGGGAGAACAGTTTAGTTTGTTTAAACTTTGCACTGTACGCAACAATACTGTCTTATTGAAGAAGTTTTTTCCGGCTGAATGTAAAATCTGTAAAAAATTTTTGAATTGTTTTCTGTGCAGCATTGCAGAATCTTTTATGAAATTATCTTTTGGATAAATTTTTTTTCAATTGTTTTAATTTTAAGATTTTCTTCTATCAAAAAGGCAGACCTTCTGAAAAGAATCAGAAAGCCTGCTGATTTTTTTTATTTTATGAAAAGACTTTTTTCATAAGCTTAGAAAATCTGACCGGGAAGCCTGAGTTTTTCTTTTGGCGGAAACTGTTTTTCGTATTCCTCAAAAGCATCAGGATTTTTTTGTGCTACAAAATATCCTTCGGGATCTTTGTAACTTCCGGTTATTCCGTGTAAAAATCCTGTTTCAAGTTCCTTGCACAGAAAATAAGGCGCGTCACTATCCGTATCGTCTGCATAACGAATGCCGAATGTTATTGCCGGTACAAAGCCGCTTTTTCCGTAGAAATCGATGTTTCCACAAATCAGAAGACATTTTCCGCTGAGTTTTTTTGCTTTTTCCATCGAATAGTCAAGAAGAATCTTCCCGAATCCTTTGCGCTTAAAGTCCGGGTGAATGCTTATCGGTCCGAATGTCATTACGGGAATCTGCGTACCGTCGTTTGAATCTATGTGCGAGCGACTGTACATTACATGCCCGATGATTTTTTTATCTAGTTCAAGTACCAGCGAAAGTTCAGGAATAAAATCCGGGTTTTTTCTGTAGCAGTGAAGGACAAAATGTTCTTCGCAGCCAGGTTTGTAGACATTCCAGAACGCTTCGCGCGTCAGGTTTTCAACTTCAAAAAAATCAGCTTCTGTTTCCTTTCGGATTAAATAATTTGTTTTGTTCATTGTGTTTTTTCCTGTAAGTATTTTTGAAAATTGCTTTCGCAAGTCGTATTTACTGCCGGGAGATTTTGCCGAAGATGCAACGCTCTTTGTGCATTTTCCCGGCTTTACACAATGCCCAGTCTGTTTGTAGATTTTTTCATCCAACTCCAAAATATTTGATTTAACAAAAGATAGCACGGAAAGAGGGAAATTTCAATTGCTGGCACTCAAAGATATGAAAATCAAGTTTTAGGATTGAAGATTTTTTTCAGATTTAGTTTAAAACGGATTCCAAATTCATTGTTGTTTTTTTTAAGGTCTTTTGCATAATCTGGCAGATTATTATTTGAGATTGTTATTCGGTAGCCGTAGAAAAAATCTATTAAAACATAATTTTTGATATTTTGTTTCCAGCCAATTTGAGGAAATAAATCTATGATTGTATCGCCAGATTCTTTGGAACTTATATAATTTATGAAATCTGTGGAAATTCCAAAACCTAAATAAAGCCAGTTTAATTTTTTGTTGAATGGATACAGGTAGCTGTCTAAGCCAATTCCTACAGTGGTAATAATTACATCATAATCAGCGGGCCATACTGTCATGTGAGAAAACTTTCCTTTTATTGACCAAAAATCAGTTAAAAGATGTTCGTATGAAAAACCAAGTCCCCAGCCGTTATTCTTTAGGCCTGTAAGTGTATAAGAAGTATCCAGGGAAAAAATGCTGTTTTCAATAAATGACGAATTTTTTAAAATTTCAGAAGGAGAATCGGTCTGGGTTATCTTTTCAATGGAATGAAGCGATGGGAGCATAAAAAATAAAAATAAAAAGAAGAAGCATTTTTTCACAGAAATAATTATATCAGAAAAATAATTAATTTTTCTATTCTGAAATTTAAGTTTTCTAAATCAGCTGCAATTTGAAAAAAATTTCGATAAATAACCTGTTTTTATTGAAAAAAAATTCCAGTCAGTCTTTGAAAAAAAATTTTAATTTTGATATATTTTACTTGCAGTGTGTTGCATATTGCGTAAGTCCGACTGTTGCAGCCCGCTGTTTTTTATTCAGGTTTATAAAATTCTGAAAACGGCTGTGTCAAGGTCTTGATTACGAGAGTCCTTGTACCAGAAATATTTTACATTTATATCCGTAAAAATCAGTCATCTGCATAATTCTACTTTTGAGGCTGATTAAATGTCACAAACAAATCAAAATTCTCACACATATTTTTTAGGAACAAAACCTATTCCGTTTCTTATGAGTAAGTATTCTATTCCATGCATTATTTCACTTCTTGTAGCGGCTCTTTACAATATTGTAGATCAGATTTTTATTGCAAATGCAAGTTATCTTGGAAGTTATGGAAATGCTGCTAATACTGTAGTTTTTCCGTTAACGGTTGTTGCTTTAGCGCTTTCTGTAATGGTAGGAGATGGAACTTGTACTTTTGTAAGTCAGTCGCTGGGGAAGGGAGATTCAAAATCTGCCGGTAAAGCAATAGGAAATGCCGTTACTATTTCAGTGATTATTGCGGTAGTTCTTACTGCAATTTATTTTATTTTTGCAAATCCGATTATTACAGCGTTTGGAGGACGAGTAAATGAAGAAACTTTCCGCCAGTCACAGATTTATTTTTTCTGGATAACATCTGGTCTTCCATTTTATATTTTCGGGCAGGCAATGAATGCAATAATTCGTGCTGACGGAAGTCCTAAGTTTGCCATGGTCAGCCAGGTAAGTGGAGCAATTCTGAATATTATTCTGGATCCAGTTTTTATTTTTATTTTCAAATGGGGAATGAAGGGCGCTGCCATTGCTATGGTTTTAGGTCAGATTCTTACTGCTTTTCTTAGTGTCTGGTATATTTGTCATTTAAAAGCATGCAAACTTGAAAAAACTGATTTTCTTTTAAAGTGGAGTGTACTTGGGAAATCTTTGATTCTTGGAATTACTTCTTTTCTTTCTCAGATTTCACTAGTTTGTGCTATGGCTGCTATAAATCAGATGATTCAAAAATATTCTCCTGAGTTTGCAGTTAATGCTTCGTTATATGATTCTTCTCGTACTCCTGAACAATTAACTCAGATTCCAATGGCTGTTGTTGGAATTGTAATGAAATTTTTTCAGATTGTAATTTCAGTTTCTGTGGGAATGGCTGCAGGTTGTATTCCTTTGGTTGGATTTAATATCGGAGCCGGAAGAAAAGACCGCGCTGCAGAAATTTATAAATTGCTTTTGATTTTTGAAGCAATTCTCGGAGTTGTCGCTCTTATAATTGTAGAATGTTTTCCTGGAGTATTGATTAAAATTTTTGGAGCGGCCAATGAAAGTTCTGTGTATACCGTTTTTGCAAAGCAGGCATTCCGAACATATTTATGTATGATAATTCTTGCGACTGTAAATAAGGGGAATTTCATTTATCTTCAGGCGCTTGGAAAAGCATTTACTTCAACTGTAATTTCAATGATTCGTGAAATTGTGTTCGGAGTTGGTTTTGCGCTTCTTTTACCACAGATTGTAGTAGGAGCAACAAAAATGAATCCGGAACCACATCAGCTTGGGTTAGATGGAGTTTTGTGGTCAATGCCAGCATCGGATTTGCTTACAGGAATAATTTCTGCTTTTGTGGTTGTTTATACTTTTAAACAGTTGAAAAAATGATTTTAAATAAGTGCTTTTAAGCTGAAAGTTTTATATCGCAATAAAGAAAAGATTTTGTACATTGGAATGAAGTATTAAAAAGCAGAGAAGATGAAAGCAATAACTGTATGGAAAAATTTTGAAAGAATCTTCAATACAAGAAAGAAAGATGTTATGATGAGAATGTTCATGCCAGATGGCAAAGCAGGTTTATATGTTGAATTGTTTAGTAGTTGCATTAGGTGGCGGAATTGGAGCCAGTTTCAGATATTTGATAGGACTGATTCCACTTAAAGAACCATTTATTTTTCCGGTAAAGACTTTAGTGATAAATCTTTTGGGTTGTTTTGTTATAGGACTTGTTGCGTCTCTTGCAGTAAAGAATAGTTCGCTGTCGCCTAAACTTGTGCTTTTTATCAAAACAGGATTGTGCGGTGGTTTTACGACTTTCTCAACTTTTGCTTTAGAAACTGAAACTCTCATAAAGACAGGACATATCGGACTTGCTGTTTTATATATTGCACTGAGCGTTGTTGTGGGAGTAGGGCTGGCTTTTGCAGGGCAAGTGATTGTAGACAATATGTAGTGCCATCCAGTTTGTAAAAACGTGGATTTAGTGTCAAATTGTTAATGATGAAAAATTAACAGTATGGGCATTACCTTGCGAATTTCCGCTTAATAGACAGAAAGAACTTTTGGCGGATCATTGACTTGTTGGTAATGGTGGAATAAAAATTTATTCTAGCTGCCGCTCATAAGACGAATCCATTCGTTGCGGTTTTTTACGCCGCATTTTTCGTAGATATGCTGTATGTGGGTTGCAACCGTGCTTACCGCAATGAACAGTGTTTCTGCAATCTCCTTGTTGCTGTGGTTTTCGTACAGAAGCTCTGAAATTTCTACTTCACGTTTTGAAAGGTTAAAGGTTTTGTAATATTCGTGCCGCTTTTCTTTCTGGGAAATATGATTTTCTTCTGGCTCTTTTTCCATAAAAGAAATGCCTCTGTGCATTCCGCCTGCTGTTGAGTTGTTTACAAAATCTGTGATTGTTCTTGCAAAGTCCTTGCGGATATTCATGCATAAAGACAGAATTGAATAAATTTTTAATAGCAGCTCTTCCTGTGAAAAAGGTTTAAAAATGTAGTCTACAACGCCTTGTTTTATAAACGAATTTTTGAGCGCGACATCCTGAACTCCGGTAAGGAACAGAAAAGGCACGTTTTTAAGGTTTTCATCGCCGCGGCAGAAGTCAAAGAACGCTTTTCCGCCCATAACTGGCATAACCATATCAGAAATAATTAAGTCCGGCGCATTTTTTTTGATTTTGCAGATGGCATCCTTTCCGTTTGTGGCGGTAATTACCGAGCAGTACGGCTTTAAAAGTTCAGCAATATTTTTAAGCAGGGCAATGTTGTCTTCAACAATAAGAATCAGGTTGTTTTGCATAAGATTCTTAAGTTCTGATTCCTGCGCGTCGTTTTTTAAGGATTTTTTTTCAGAAAGAATTTTATTGTAGCCGTTTGCGCGGTCATTTTTCAAAAGTTCGCTGGTTTCAGGCGAGTAGGGCAGAAGGGTCAGCCTTGCTTCAAAAACAACTTTGCACAGTTCAGTGGAATTTTTGTTCTTAGGCAGATTTCCGCCAAGATTTTCAAGTTTGTTTTCTAAAGGATTTTCAAGAGGAATGCAAAAAGCCGAGCAACTTCCATTGTAGAGCCTGCAGATTCTTCTTACAAGATGAAGCCCTATTCCAAGCCCGCGTATATTTTCCGCGGCATTTTTTCCTCTTGCGCCTAAAGAAAAAAGCGTTTCCAGATTTTGACCAAGAATATTTTCTGAAAAATTAGAAACTTGATAAACAAGCTCGCTTTTCTGCTCGTTGTATTCAATGTTTATGCTGATTTTTCCGTTCTCAACAGAATATTTAACGGCGTTGTCTATAAGATTTGTAAAAACCGTTTCCAGAAAAAGAGGAAAGACTGAAACGCAGGTTTTTTCTGAGCAGGATGAAAAATAATTTATTTCAATCCCCTTGAATTCTGAATATGGAATAAAATTGTCCATAACCTGCTGAAAAATCTGCATAATGCGAATCGGCTTGCAAAGCCTGGAAACTTTATGAATATCCAGTTCCTGTTCTTCCAGGGAGTTTACCATGAGCGCAATGTTTTTAATCCGTGAAATGTTACCTTTTACGGATTTTAAATAAGAAAAAATTTGTTCTGGATTTTGCTGGTGTCTGCCCCCCGATGCGCTTTTTTCGTCGGGTTTTTCATGGGTGTTCTGGCGTTCCAGTTCTTCAAAGGAATTTTGAATCAAAGTTATAGGGGCAAGCAGTTCATGCGCCGATGCCTTTAAAAAATATGAAGACTCGCGGTACATATTGAATTCAAGGTTTTTTTGTCGAAGTTTTATAAAAATGCTAAGGCTGTAGATGAATATGTGAAAAATAAAGCAGATGTCGTAGCCAAAATAATAGTCGTTGTCAAAAATCGCCAAATAAGAATTCACGTTGTATTTTAGACGAAGCAAGTGCAGCGACTGTCTGAAGACTATGTATACAAAAAGCGGAATCCATGAACAAATCAGCAGGACTGGAATGGATTTTTTTCTGATTGCTGAAAGAAATATAATCACCGAGCAGAAAATGCATCCGAAAATTAAAAAGCAGATAGTTGTGATGTATGAAATTTTAATATTTCTGACAAACGCATACAGCGTAACTGAAACCAGGCAGATTGCGGAAAGAATGCACAGGATTGATTTGTAGAAAATTCCGTTTTTATTGAACGAAATGTTCTGAAGAAACAGAATCTGCGAAAAAAGCAAGCCTATACAGCAGACAACATAACTGAATCTTGAAAAAAACAGACAATCGCAGATTCTGTTCCAGATATAAGTGCAGCCAAGACCTTTCATTGCGGCTTGATAAAGGCAGAAGCAAAGGCTCATAAGGCTAAGATACAGTAAGAGTTTTTCTTTTGAACTTACAAAAAACAGTAGGAGTGTAAAAAACGCAAGAAACATCAGTCCTACAAAAATTATGTGAATAAAAGAAAATTTTTCAGTCTGGGCAAAGAAAGTTGAAATCTCAAAAAATCTGAAAACCAGTGAAATTGAATCGGAACTTTTTATTTTTAGCACAAAAAATTCGTCGCCGGCATTCTGTTCTGGAATCTGAACAAAACTTCGCCAGGATTTTATGCTTTTTTCTGAATTTTTTACTTGCCGTCCGGTGGAATCTGCTTTTTGCCATTTTTCGCCACAAAAAACAAAAAGCTCGGCGCGGTCAACAAGTTCCGGCCCCAAGTCCAAAATCTGAAAGTTTTTACTGTTTGTTGCATCAGTAAAATCAGAATTTTTTTGAATCAAAACCCAGAGCGTTCCGTTCACAAAGCCCGGCGAAAACCTGAATTCATCTTTAATCTGAGTTCCGTTTTTTATAATTTCGTTGATGGCGTTTTTGCCCAGCCCATCAGAGCCGTCTTCAACTTGCAAGTTTGATTTTTTATCTATTGTATAGAAGATGTTTTTTACTTGCTGCTGCCCGGAAACAGCGGTTCGCGAAAAAACAGGAAAAGCGGAAAGAAGCAATAAAATTATAAAAAGATGAAAATTGGTTTTGCAAAACATTGGAACAGAATATTTCCCTTAATCAAATAGAATCTACAAAAATTATTTTATAATAAAAATTGCAAAATCCCTAGACTTAATTTTTAAGACTAGGGATTTTAACGTTGTTTTAGTGCGAAATTTTATTAATTGTTGGAATTATCTTTTGGAGTTCTTGGTGCAACTTCACTGTTTCTTTCCCAACTGTCTTGGTAACCTCTTATGCAGTCATATTCCTGCTTCTCGTTCCTGTAGGTGCTGTCGCAATAATAAGGATTATATTTTTGGTTTTTTTTAGAATAATCATTTGCTGCTTGCTTATAACCTTCGTAATAATCTTTCGATTTAGTTTCAGTATCATTTTTTTTCTGTGTCTGTGCAAAACCAAAACCCATTCCAATGGTCAACATAACCAAAGTTCCTAAAATAATTTTTTTCATAATTAATACTCCTTGCTTGCAAATAAGATTTTTCTCTTCTTCTTAGTTTACTTTTTCAATCTTTATTCTACTATTGTAAGTATCAAGATAAAAATCGTATTCTCCGACTTCTAGATATTGTTTTATATTAGTATTGAAGCCCCATTTTTTTATTTTGTAGGTGCTGCCAATTTGAACCCAATTTCCAACTAAATCTTCATCGTATTCGTTGTACCAATATTCATCAAAAATTCCGCCCCAAGCTTTATCGGCAATTTTAAATTCATATTGTCCCTCTTTTGAAACTTTGATTGGATTTTTTGTTTTGAATTTGGTAATTGTACCGATTGTTTGTTCCATCACTCCTTCATCAGTGAATTTCCAGTTTATATCGTCGAAATTTCCAACTACATAAAGATTAGCATCATCTTCTGAAGAGTCTTCTTCCTCATCTGTAGAAATACACAACATAGGAGTTTCATCGGACAGGTCAAGCGTGAAAGTATATAATCCGCCACCAGTAGAAATTGCTGCATTTTTTGAATACCAATCATAAGACCAACTTTCAACAACATTGAACCATTCATTCTTTGGAACAAGTCCTTGATAATCTAGAGCTACGGAATAATCATGGGTATCATCTCTAGTCATAATTTTAAAGCCGTAAATATTTTTTGGAAGATACAAAGTTGCTTGGAAGACACCTTCTGCAATTTCTTTCATGTTATTGTAGTCGTTAAGTGCTTCCCATTGTTTTGAAGTATCTGCCGTAAAGTTTCCTTGAACATACCACAAATAGTCATTTCCATTGTATTCAGATTCTTCTGTGCTTGCGGAACGTACCCCAGCAGGTTTTGAATAAGAAAGATTTCCGTTTGCATCGATGGAGATTACACGTTCTGAGGTTGAGGAAATATAAGCAAAATATTTATCATTTCTATATACATGACCAGAAATTTTTACAGAATTTTTTATTGTAAATTTGTACCATTTGTATTTTGTATTTCCTGAATAGCGTATTGTTCCTGTTGGAGACCCTGAAACTATTTGTTTTGTTGAGTAAGGATCTGCATTGTCATAATATCTTACAACAGGAACTACATTCTTCTTACTATTGTTGCCGTACCATTCACTCTGCACATAAATTATTTGATTTGAAATCCTAGATGAGCTAGAAGTTCCTTTTTTGCTAAAAGATGTGTTTCCAATGTTTGTATTTCCAGAATAACCTTTAGTTACCGAACTCTTTGAAGCAGATGGTTTCTTTGTGCTGCCTTTTGCACCGCCAGACTTTTTCGCTTTATGCGTTACATTCTTCTTTCCTTTTTTTCTTATAGCACGACTGCTATCATCATCAGAAAGTTCCAAATCTCCGCTTTCAAGTAAATAATCGCCTTGTTTTATAGAATATGTTCCATTTTCATTTAGAACATAGACTATCCCAAACTCATCATCCACATATTCTCCAAAAAATTCATCATCTGTTTCGATGTTAGAATCTTCTGGAGTGGAATCATTATTCTGGCACCCCGCCATAATCATCCCGAACAAAGCTCCCGCCAACAAGAGCCATGCCAAATAAGCCGCCTTTTTCACCATTCTCATAAATTACCTCTCGAAAAAAGTTAATATGGAAATGATATTGGCAAAAATTCAAGTTCGGTATCGTTTAAATGATGATTTATTTATCGACAAAGGTATTATTCCTTATAATAGGCACGAACAGGCGCTTGCAAAAACCGAAGCGAAGAAGTAGATGAGTGAATTGAACAAGTTTGTCGAATATGCATGTTTAAGGCAGATGGCAGAGCTAAACAACAGAAACAATGCCAAATTATCATAATTACCGATTACATTAAAATCTTCCTGCAAGCGTCTTTCATCTGCTTCAGATAATGATTCACGCTTTACAATTGTGTGATTAAATAAGTACCCATCTTTATTTTAGGGGAACTCCTAGATAACTTCACTTTGGATTGCAGGTTCAAGGGGAATGAATCTTAAATCGTTTCCTTAAACTCTCAACTAAAATTGAATTTCAAAGTATCTTAGATTTTTTCTTTTTTCAAAATCTTCTTTGCGGCTTTTGTCAGTTCAGTAAGAATTCGTTTTTGGCGGTCGCTTTCTTTTTTATGTGTTTGTGAATAAATATAATCAGGCAGTTCATTATCTTTTAGTAATAAATCTGCTGAAATATCCAAAGCTATTGAGATTTTTATAAAAACACTTAAACTTAATTTTGTAGCACCGGTTTCAATATGGCTTATGTGTGTTGTTGAAACACCTACTGCTTCTGCGAGTGCTTCTTGTGAAATATCTTTTTCCTATTACGGTATAATCTGGTTCTATGCCTATAGGATTAAATGTATCTAAGTGTGAGGTTTTTTGACTCGTTACGCCATACTTGCAGGAATTTCTCAAAAATGGGGATTCCAGCAGAAATCCATTTTCGACATTTACAATTTTCTCAAAAGTAGGGAAGGCGGTGCCTGGTCTGATCGTTACATTGCAGAAAAAGTTTGGGGACACGTTGCAGTGGAAGATTTTCAGTTTGTGCGGGTGACTATGGCAAACCTCCGCCGAAAAATCGAACACGACACTGCAGATTCGCGGTATATTCTGACAGAAACTGGTGTAGGGTATCGGTTTAGGGCGTAAAGTGGGATTTTTTTTTGGGGAAGGAATGGGGCTGATTGTCATTCATTGTAAAAAGCGAAGTCTGTGAAGTTCGAAAAATTGTGGCATTGAAAAATTTTTTAAATCTGGTTATATAAAAACAGTTCTTTTTTTTGTATTTTTAAGTATCAGATAAATTTTACAGAAAATTTACAAGTCAATCGATTGTTGAAACAATCTCTTGAGTTTTTATAGAGGAATGATTATGAAAAAGTTTCGTTATTTTTTCGCTTTCTTAGCGGCTTGTGTTTTGTTTGCGTCTTGTCAGAAAAAATCTGAACTTCGCATTTATTCGATTATTCACGAGGAAGAAACTCGTGCTCTCACCGAGTTTTTTACTCAGAAGACTGGAATTCCTGTTACATATCTGCGCGCTACGACCGGAGAACTTGTAAACCGTGTAATTTCTGAAAAAGACAATCCGCAGGCAGATATTCTTTTAGGTGGCGCTACAAACTATCATATTCTTGCAGATGAAGCCGGCGCGCTTGAAAACTACATTTCTCCGCTTGCAAAAAATATTCCTGAATATGCAAAATCAAAAGACGGAACCTGGACTGGTTTTTGTGTTCTTACTCTGGGAATCGGCATAAACGCAAAACGCTTTGAACAGAAATTTCCTGGTACTGCTTATCCTCAAACTTGGGAAGACCTTGCAAATCCTCTTTTTAAAGGCGAAATCGTTTTGACAAATCCTGTTGCATCTTCTACGGCCTATCTTTTTGTTCAAAATCAGTTACAGCGGCTTGGTTGGGAAAACGGCTGGAATTATCTTTTAACGCTTGCTTCTCTTGTAGGTCAGTTCCCGGATTCAGGAAGTGCACCTGCAAAATTGATTGGTACTGGAGAATATGCGCTTGGAGTTTCTTATCTTCACGCACTTGCAAAATATGCTTCGGAAGGTTTTGATATTCAGCTTGTTGCACCGCCAAAATCTGTTGGAGATGTCGACTGCATTTCGATTATGAAAAATACAAAAAATCTTGATGCGGCAAAAAAGTTTGTTGACTTTATGCTTTCAACAGAAGCGCAGGAATTGATGAGTTCAATTGATTTT
>JAEDFA010000052.1 GCA_016293005.1 Treponema sp. | reverse complement strand
GAATCGGGCATTTCCTTTCTTTTAATATACCACCAACTTGCATTTTCGTCAAATCGATTGCAAGTCACTCATAATAAAAAACTCAAACTACCTCCGCACAATTGACTATACAAATCTAAATAAAAGTGCCTGAAGTGGCAGTCTTCGCTCGCAAGTTTCGCTCAAAGCTGTTGTTGTGAATACAAGTTATCCAAAAATCACTTAAGGGAACCTCTAAAAACTTCAGTTTTTAGAGGTGTCTTTGAAAATGCGATGTTCTAAGTTGCGATATTATAGCGACTTAGAACTCGCCAGCACCTCGAAAAAAATCGACAAAGACGAGTTTTTTCAAGGTGCCCTTAACTGTCGTAATCCAGACACAAGAACTGCTGTTTTACAGTCAATGGAACTGTCGTAACACAGACACTAGAACCGTCGTTTTACAGTAATGGAACTGTCGTAATACAGACACAAGAACTGCCGTTCCACAGACACCAGAACTGCCATTCCACAGATACCAGAACTGTCGTAACACAGTCAATGGAACCGTCGTTCCACAGACACTAGAACTGCCATTCTTCGCCTTTGGTGAGTGCCGTTAGGCGCGAACAAATCCGTTTGTCTTTTATTTAACACACGCCTTTCATACAGAATTGTCAGTGAATGAACAAAAACATACGGTGTTTTCCCAAAATTCTTCGTACATTTAAAAAAAAACTCCGTATGTTTTAAAAAGAATATTTAAACCCTGTATTTGATTTTTTTACCGGTTCCTTTGTAAAGTTCTTTTCGTAACTCAGTTATAGAATCATCTGAAATATAATCGTCAAAAGTTGTCATTCTGTCGATTATTCCGTTTGGAGTGATTTCGATAATTCTGTTTGCGATAGACTGAATAAACTCATGGTCGTGGCTTGTGAATAAAACTACACCCGGAAAAGAAATTAAACCTTCGTTTAATGACTGAATTGCTTCAAGGTCAAGGTGATTTGTAGGGTCATCCATTACAAGAATATTTGCGCCTGTAAGCATAAGTTTTGAAAGCATACACCTTACTTTTTCACCACCGGAAAGAACTTTTACTTTTTTAAGAGATTCATCGCCGGAAAAAAGCATTCGTCCCAAAAATCCACGAACATAAGAATCATCCTGTTCTTTTGAATACTGTTTAAGCCATTCTGTAATATTTAAATCGTTGTCAAAATAAGAACTATTATCACGCGGAAGATAAGTGTGGCTTGTAGTCTGCCCCCAAAATACATCACCGCTTTCTGCCTTTTTTACGCCATTTATGATGTCAAAAAGCGCCGAAATGGAATTATGTTCGATTCCAACAAAAGCGATTTTATCTGTTCTGTTTACAGTAAGATTGAAATCTTTTAAAAGCTGAACGCCATCTTCATCTTTATAATTTAAATCTTTCACCTGAAGCACATTGTTTCCGATTTCGCGCTCGGCTTTAAAATTTACATAAGGGAATTTTCTTGTTGAAACAGGAAGATCTTCTACCGACTGCGCAAGTTTATCGTAAATCTTTTTGCGGCTCGTTGCCTGTTTTGATTTTGCAGCGTTTGAACTAAAGCGAAGAATGAACTCTTTTAAATCTTTCATTTTATCTTCAGCTTTTTTCTGCTGTTCTTTTGCCTGCCTCTGAAGAACTTGCGTCATCTGATACCAGAAATCGTAGTTTCCTGCAAATTGAGTAATTTTTCCATAGTCGATATCGCAAATGAATGTGCAGACAGTATTCAAAAAGTGCCTGTCGTGGCTTACAACAATTACAGTGTTTTCAAATTCAAGAAGAAAATTTTCAAGCCATGTAATTGATTCGATATCAAGACCGTTTGTAGGTTCGTCTAAAACAAGAATGTCAGGATTTCCGAAAATTGCCTGTGCAAGAAGAACACGGACTTTTTGAGTTTCGTCTAATTCACTCATCATTTTGTCGTGAAATTCTTCTTCAAGACCAAGCCCCGAAAGCATCTGCTCGATTTGATTTTCTGCCTCATAGCCGCCTAATTCTCCAAAATCTGCCTGCATTTCACTTGCTTTAATTCCGTCTTCATCGGAAAAATCTTCTTTTGCATAAATTTCTTCGATTGATTTTGAAAGTTCGTATAACTTCGGGAATCCCATCATTACGGTGTCTTTTACAGAATATTTATCATAAGCAAAGTGATCCTGTTTTAAAACGGCCATTCGTTCACCAGTAGAAATTGAAATTGTTCCTGAATCGTGTTCAATTTCACCAGAAAGAATTTTTAAAAATGTAGATTTTCCGGCACCGTTTGCACCTGTAATTCCATAACAGTTTCCGTTTGTAAATTTTAAATTTACATCTTTAAACAAAGGTTTTTCACTAAACCTGACACTTAAATCGCTTACAGTAATCATTTGTACTCCAACAAGAAATTTAAAAATATTTTTAAAGAAATTCTAAAAAAACGCACACTTTTTTTTAAGATACGCCTTTTATTTTTTAAACAAAGCCTTTAATTTTTCAAGGAAACCTTTCTTTTGCGGTTTTTTATTCTGAATGTTATTTTTTAAGTCTTTTTCAGGGTAATTCTTTTTTATATAACCGCCTTTTGAGCCTTTTTTTCTAGAATTCTTGTAATTGTATTCTTTTTTTGGCGAAGATTTTTTCTGATAAGAATCGCAGGAAGATGCGTATTTTTCTTTATAAAATTTTAAGCGCTGTTCAAACGGAAGAGATTCAAGTTTTTCGAATTCTTTTTCGGAAGTTTTTGCGTAATTTTTTGAATTTCTGTCTTTTGAATACGAATCTTTTTTTGAATACGATTTTTTACCAGAAGATTTTTTATCGCCGTAAGCTTTTTTATTTTTTGAACTTTTGTAATTTTTTTCACGGCTTGAAGACTTTTCTTCGTCGCGGTAATTTTCCAATTTTATGTAAATTCCTTTTGACTTGTCTTCGGCTAATTCTTCAGGATATGCAACATGCGAAGGAATCTGCATTTCGATGTAGCGCTCAATTGCAGGAAGATTGTAAACATCCTGTTCAGAGCAGAATGTATACGCTTTTCCTGATTTTCCGGCACGGGCAGTACGACCAATTCTGTGAACATAATTTTCCGCTTCGTTTGGAAGGTCGTAGTTTATTACCATTTCCAAATCAGAAACATCGATTCCACGCGCTGCTACATCTGTTGCAACAAGAATAGAAAGAGTTCCGTCTTTAAAGCTATTTAATTTTTTTAAACGAACAGACTGAGGCAAATCACCGATTATAAAATCTGATTTAAAATCGTTTAACTGAAGGCGTTTTGCAACAACTTCACAACTTCGCTTTGTGTTACAGAAAATAATTACGCTTTTAGGATTTTCGCGTTTTAAAATTCCGTTTAAAAGCATGATTTTTTCATCGCTTGAAACATGAAAAAGTTCCTGTGTAATTTCTGAAACAGTTATGTTTTCGCACTCGATTTCTATTTCTTTTGGATTTAAAGTATATTCCCACGCAAGATTTTTTACATAAGAATTTAAAGTTGCACTGAAAAGCATTGTCTGCCTTTCCTGCGCTTTTGGAACAAATTTTAAAATTTTTCGTAAATCAGGATAGAATCCCATATCAAACATTCTGTCGGCTTCATCAACAACTACAAAACCGACCTGACTTAAATCAAGATTTTTTCCTTCCTGTAAATCGATTAAACGCCCCGGAGTTCCAATAATAATATCAACTCCTTTTTTTAATGCAGAAATCTGTTTTTCGTAACCGACACCACCATAAAAACTGAATGCTTTTAATTTTGAAGAACTTATCAAAACTTTTGCTTCTTCTTCTACCTGAACGGCAAGTTCACGAGTTGGAACCATTATAAGAGCCTTTTTTAACGGTTCTTTTGAAAGCATTTCCTGTATTATAGCAACAAGATAAGCTGCAGTTTTTCCGGTTCCGGTTTGAGATTGAACATATAAATCTGAACCATCCTGCGAAGACTGTAAAACCTGAGACTGAACTTCTGTACATTCAGTGTAACCTGCTTTATTTAACCCTTCAAGCAGCATTTCATTTAAATTAAAATCAATAAAATTCATGGCTAAAGTATATACCTTTTTATTTTTTATTACAATGTAAAACTTTTTTAGTAAATCATCGTTCCGATTCCGCGGTCAGAAAACATTTCGATTAAAAGAGAATGTGGAACTCTTCCGTCTATGATGTGAGTTCGTGGAACGCCTCCTTCTAGCGCTGTAAGGCAACATTCAATTTTTGGAATCATTCCGCCTGCGATAATTCCAGTTGCTTTAAGAGAGCCAAGAGCCGTTCTTTCGATTCTTTTTATTAATGTTGATGAATCATCGATATTTCTTAAAACTCCCGGAACATTTGTAAGCTGAACGAATTTTTCTGCCTTTAATGCAACGGCGATTTTTGCAGCGGCTGTGTCAGCATTTATGTTGTAACGGGAAGAATCACCTTCTTCTCCTAAAGCGACAGTTGAAACTACAGGAATAAAGCCTTTATCAAGAAGGGAATTTATTATTTCTGGATTTACAGAAGTTACTTCTCCAACAAAACCTAAATCTTTTTCAGTTTTTCTTGCGCGGATAAGACCTGAATCAACACCGCTTAAACCGACTGCCTTTCCGCCTTTTTGCAGAAGAAGACCTACAATGTCTTTATTGAGTTTTCCCGTAAGAACCATCTGAACGACTTCCATTGTTTCTGAATCCGTGTATCGAAGTCCGTCAACAAACTTTGATTCTTTACCGATTTTTGAAAGCATATTGTTTATTTCCGGACCGCCGCCGTGAACTAAAACAACTTTAATTCCGATTGTACTTAAAAGAATAATGTCTTCCATTACGGCAGCTTTTAATTCTTCGTTCAGCATTGCATTTCCGCCGTATTTTACGACAACGACTTTTCCGCACCACTGTTTAAAATAAGGGAGGGCTTCTACAAGAACCTTCGACCACTGTTCTGCATTTAATTCACTTGAAGTTTCCATAAAAATTCCTTTTAAATTTAATTTTAACTTTTTAAGTTCTGTAATCACCGTTTATTTTTACATAATCATAAGTCAAATCACAGCCCCATGCAACGCCGGAAGAAGAACCGTCACCACACTGAATTAAAATTTCTACGGCTTCTTCGCTCATAATTTGTTTTGCTTTTTCTTCATCAAAAGAAATCGGAGAGCCGTCTTTATAAACCTGAACGGAATTTTCACCGTGAACTGAAAAATCATCGTAATTTTCAAAATACCGTTCTGCATTTTTTTTGCTTGTAAACCAGATATTTACTTTTTGAGGATTAAACTCGATTCCGCTGTATCCCATTGCGCACAAAAAACGCCCGAAATTTGCATCACAGCCGAACATTGCAGCTTTTACAAGCGAAGAAGAAATTACCTGTTTTGCAAGCGCGCGAGCATTTTCTTCTGAAGAAGCGCCGTTTACCGTACACTGAACTAAACGGGTTGCGCCTTCACCATCGCTTGCAATTTTCATCGCCATAATTCTGTTTACTTTGTTGAGCGCTTCCAGAAAAAGATTAAAATCTTCGCCTTCAGTTTTTATTTCTGGATTTCCAGCCATACCGTTAGCAAGAATCAAAAGAGTATCGTTTGTAGAAGTGTCTCCATCAACCGAAACGCAGTTATATGTAGTTTTTACAGATTCTTTCAACGCCTTTTCAAGCATTGCCGAAGAAATTGCACAGTCTGTGGTGATAAAACCAAGCATTGTTCCAAGATTTATATGAATCATCCCTGAACCTTTTGCCATTGTTCCGATGTGACATTTTTTACCACCGACTGAAAACTCTATCGCACACTCTTTATATTTTGTGTCTGTAGTCATAATCGCACATCTTGCATCTTTATGACCTTCTTTTGAAAGAGAATTTTTTAATTCTTGTATTTTTGCATTAATTTTTTCAAAAGGAAGCTGCATTCCGATTACGCCTGTTGAACAGACTGCAACATCTGAAGGTTTACAACCGGTAACTGAAGAAACCGCTTCTGCCATCTTTAACGCAACTTGTTCTCCCTCACTTCCAGTACAGCAGTTTGCATTTCCGCTATTTGCAATCACTGCCTGAAGTTTTCCATCCTGAATATTTTTTTTAGTAAGTTTTACAGGTTCTGCTTTTACTCTGTTCTGCGTAAAAACAGCGGCTGCGTTACAAATTTTTTCAGAATAAATCAAAGCGACATCGCAAGTTTTTCGAGATTCTTTTATTTTGCATAAAACTCCAGATGCCAGAAAGCCTTCAGGAGATGTAACTCCACCGTTAATAAATTTTACATTGCCATTCATATTCTGCTCCCAAATAAAAATTTAATTTATAGAACATTTTTTATAGAATTGTCATCATTTAAAAGAACAATTTTTGGTTTCCAGGAATCTGCAGAAGTTTCTTCGATATGAGTATAAGTTACGATAATAACTTTATCACCACAAGACGCTTTTCTTGCTGCCGCACCGTTTAAGCAGATTTCGCCTTTTTTCCCCGGAATTATATAAGTTGAAAAGCGTTCTCCGTTATTTACATTTAAAACATCGACTTTTTCATAATTGTGCATTCCACAAGCTTTTAAAAGTTCAGTATCAATCGTAATAGAACCTTCATAATTTAAATTTGCATCTGTAACTGTCGCCCTGTGAATTTTTGCCTTTAAAACTTCGATTTCCATAAATTACTCCAAATATCAAAATATTTTACATATTCATCTCTAGTGCACACTTTACACCGAATAAAACTAACTCAGGTGAAAGTTCGTCAAACAATTTATATTGATTAAAAATCCGCGAAAAACCGCCTGTTCCTATTACAAACGGCTTTGAATCGTGGAAAATATTTTTTCTGTAAAGGTAAATAAATTCTTTTATAGCGCCAGCATTTCCGTAAAAAACTCCTGACTGAATTGCTTCGATTGTACTTTTCCCGCAAATATTTTCAGGTTTTATAATTTCTACAGAAGGAAGTTTTGCAGTTCCGTTTGCAAGCGCTTCGACACTTATTTTTATACCGGGAAGAATTGCGCCGCCTAAGTATTCTTTATTTTTTGTAACGCAGTCGATAGTTGTTGCAGTTCCCATATCGATTATAATTAAATCTGTTTCAGGATGAAGGTTTACAGCCCCGATTGAAGCGGCAATTCTATCTGCCCCAATTTCTTTTGGATTTGCATATTTTAATTTTAAACCAGTCCTGATTCCGGCCTGAATGAAAAGAACATCTTTTTTAAAATATTTTTTCATTGCGCTTGAAAGAGAATAATTTATAGAAGGAACTACGCTGCAACAGCCTATCTGAGCAATTTTATTGCAGTCAAAACCATTTTCGCGTATTACAGTCCTGAAAAAAATTCCGATTTCGTCAGAACTAGTTCCCATATTAGTAGTTCTCCTGAACTGAAAAACTAATTTTTCGCCATCAAAAAGTCCGCCTGTAATCTGTGTATTTCCAACATCAATTGCCAAAAGCATTTTTATTTCCTGTTTTAAAAATTTCTTCAATTTTTTGTGCAAGTTCAGAAAGATTTTCTGTTTTTCCAAGAATTTGAAGGTTCTTTCCGAAAATAACACACGGATGAACAAAACCGTTTATTTCAGATAAATCATTTGAAATTACGATATCAGGACGAAAAGAGTCATCTTTGTTAGAAAGAAAAACTTTTTCAACGGCACTTTTGCGCTCATCAAAAGATGCATTGCTTGTAAGTTTAAAAGCACAGACAAAACTTTGCTTATTCGTCCAGCCTTTTATAAAATCAATGAGTTTGGGATTTTTCTTTAATTTGATTGAAACTTCAGAACCAGAAGGAATTTTTTTTACAGTTTTCGCATCAAATTCCTTTGAATCAATGATTATTTTATCTGGAGAATAATCGCTTACCGCCGCCGCATGAATTATAATGTCATATTTTTTAGTTTTACATTCCATCTCCAAAAGATTTTTTAACTCTGAAAACGACTCGTATTTATAAACATTCACATTTTTATTTTCCGGCATGACAGAACGGTGTGAAGTTATAAGAGAAACAGAAAATCCTTTTTCAACAAAATAAGTTGAAAGGAAAGAAGAAGTTCTTCCGGTTGAAAAATTGCAGATACTTCTTACATTATCAATTTTTTCTTCACTTCCGCCGCCCGTAATAAGAATTTTCATTTATCCCACCTCCATAAAAAATTAATGAGGAAGTTTCAACTTCCGATTTAATTTTTTACGCACATTCGCAATGTAATGAGAATGTGCAGTCAATAAACAAGTTTGCACCGCAAACTTCAAGATAAAAACTTTGACGCCATTTTAAGTCAAAGTTTTTATCCCACCTGCTTCAAGACATCTTCAATGATTTTAAAAGCATCTTCAGGTTCTAAAAGCCTGCCTTCGCCTTCTGTTCCGCATGCAAGTTTTCCTTTGCCGCACGGAAGAATTACTGCTTTCCATGATTTTAATTTTTCTAAAGACGCCTGAACTGAAGGATGCAAAAACATCTGAGTGTTCATTGCAGGAGCAATCAAAAGAGGTTTTTTAAAATTGTTTGCAAGACAGCAGGCACCAAACAAATCATCTGCAAGACCTGAAGCAAGCCTGTTTATCGTATTTGCACTTGCAGGATAACTTATAATCAAATCAGCCCAAGTCTGCGCAAGGTAAATATGAGAAATCGGATTATCGTTTTCAAACATACTGAACTCGATTTTATTGTGGCTCAAACCTTCAAAACTCGCCTTCCCCACAAAATGAAGCGCATCTTCTGTTGGAATTACTTTTACATCATAACCGTTTTTTACAAGCATACTGATAAGCGAACATGATTTAAAAGCAGAAATCGAGCCTGTAACATTTAAAAGAATATTTTTTTTCATATAAACCTCGCTTTCGGTATTTTATTCAAAGTTACTTCAAAAGCTGAAATTATAAAGTATCTTCTATACATTATCGATTAGCCTTACGCCTTCAAGAAAAACCGCAGCGTAAAGCCTTCCGTCTAATTCTGTTATGTAATCAACGATAAAACCATTTTTTTCAAGAAGTTCCTGCTTTTCTGAAATTGATTTTTCCGAAACAAGAATTTCGTGAAAAACCGGAGCTTTTTTTAAGCCTTCCTCAGAAAGTTTTCTGTTCCGGCTTGAAAGGGCAAGACCTGATTTTTCTCGTACAATCGGACAGGGAACAATATTTACATCAAGGAAAAACGCTTTAACCATTCCTTTTAATAAAGTCATCTGCTGAAAATCCTTTTCCCCAAAATATGCATTATTCGGTTTTACGATGTTGAAAAGTTTCATAACAACTGTCAAAACTCCATCAAAATGCCCCGGACGCTTTGCTCCACACAAGAGTTTTGAAAAATCAGTTTCGATGACTTTGTATTTAAAATCATCCGGATACATCACTTTGTAATCAGGCGCAAAAAGATAATCAACTCCATTTTCTTCAAGAAGTTTGCAATCATCATTAAAATTGCACGGATAAGTTTCCAAATCTTTTTTGTCATTAAACTGAGTAGGATTCAGATAAACGCTTACAACCGTGATTTCGTTTTCAGCTCTAGAGCGCTTTACAAGGCTTATGTGACCTTCGTGAAGTCCACCCATAGTCGGAACAAAACCAATTTTTTTATTTTTTACTGAATCATATATTTTTTTCCATTCTTCAACGCTTTTTACAATAATCATTTTTTGTCACCTTTTATTTTGATTCGCTTCCACTAGGAAAATTGAGAGTTTTTACATCGCTGTTAAAACTGTTAAGAGCATTTTTTACAAGTTCTGTTCCATTTAAATAATGACGGACAAAAAACGGCTTAAATGTTGAAAGACCAAGCATATCCTGAAGAACAAGAACCTGCCCGTCTACATCAACACCAGAACCGATTCCGATTACTGGAACTGAAAGCAAATCTGTAATTTTTTTTGCAAGAGTTTGCGGAATACATTCGACTAAAACAGCAAAACAGCCCAATTCTTCTGCTTTTTTTGCCTCATAAATGATTTTTTCTGCCGCTTCTTCTGTTTTTCCCTGCATTCTATGCCCGCCAAAAGCCTGAAAAAACTGAGGTGTCAATCCTAAATGAGCGATAACAGGAATTCCGCTTAAAATAATCGATTTTAAAATTTCTTCCTGACCGTAAACGCCTTCTATTTTTACAGCGTTTGCCCCGGAAACTAAAAGACGGCCTGCACAGTCTACAGCGTGGGCAAAACCTTTTCTTGTAGATAAAAACGGCATGTCAGAAACGATGAATTTTTTAGTTTTACTTCTTACGCTTCTTGTGTGTTCTTCAAGCCATTCCATTTTTGCAGGAATCGTGCTTTCTTCACCATGCATAACATTGCTGCAGCTGTCACCGATTAAAATACAGTCAACATCAGAAGAATCAACAATTTGCGAAAAAGTCGAATCATAACAAGTTATCATCGAAATCTTTTTCTTTTCCTGCTTGAATTTCAAAAAATCAAGAACTGTCATAGTACCTGTCCTCCAAGATCAAGTCTATAATTTTTTTTCACCTTAAAAATTTAAAGTGACTATTTGAATCGACGCAAAAAGTCGCCGTTCTTTCTTTAGAAAACCTCTAAAATTTTAACTTTTAGAGGAAACGAAAAAAAATCAGTTTATTCCCAGCCGAAAGTTGCAGGCGGTTTATTAGTGATGTCAAAATATACAGCATCAACAAAATCAAGACTTGCAATTTCTGAAAGGATTTTTTCGATTAATTCTTTTGGAAACCATGCAAAACGAGCCGTCATTACATCTTCTGAACATACAGGCCTTAAAACAAAACTTGCGTGATTTTCTGAAGCGGCAAAAGGAAGGTCAATCGTCAAATGCTGAAAAATTTTATCGTACCACGAAGATGAATGAAGATTCTGCAAAACAATATTGTCAACTTCACGAAGCTGGTCAAGCCTGTCTTTTGTACAAAATCCTCTCTGAAGATGAAAATCTTCATCTTTTAAAAGCGGATTCTGATAGAGTTTTATTACAGTTCTATTTAAGAATTTTGAACTGTTTGTAATTGAACTTGAAGCGCTTTCAAGTTTTTCGCGGTTCTTTGGAATATGGAAAAATCCTTTTCCTTCCGGTCTGAATGTAAGGCATGCAGGAAACCTGTAAGTTCTAAAATCACCCTGAACGCCTACAGAACGGCATGGAAGAACAGATTTTTTTATAAATTTTGAACAGTTTTCACAGAACTGGTCTAATACAACAGAATCAAGTTCTTTCTGTGCACTCAAAAATTCTTTTTCATCTTTTTCAGACAAAGCCTTTTCACTGTTACACAAAACATTTATGGATAGTCCTGGACCTGGAAACGGATGACGCATTACAAGAGAATCGTCAAGACCTAATTTTTTCCCGATTGTGCGAACTTCGTCCTTGTACAATTCTTTTATAGGCTCGATTATAAGTCCTTTTTCTATTAAATTTTGAATGCCTTGAACGCGATTGTGATGAGTTTTTATTGTATTTGAATTTTTTGTTCCGCCTGACTCGATTATATCAGGATATAAAGTTCCTTGAGCTAAAAGCCAGTCATCCTCATTTAAATTTAATTTTTCAACAACTTTGTTTCTTACAGAAATAAAAGTTTCACCTATTGCCATACGCTTTTTCTGCGGGTCTGTAAGACCTTTTACAGCATCAAGAAAAACATTTGAAGCGTCTTCTACAATAAAATTATTAAAACCGAATTTTTTATACGCCTCTGAAACATTTTTTGATTCATTTTTACGCATAAAACCGTTATCAATATGAAGTCCTAAAACCCGCTCCTGCCCTAAAGCATTATTTAAAAGCGCAAATGTGATAGTTGAATCTACCCCTCCGCTTAAAAAGAGAAGGACTTTTTTGTCTTTTGCATCTTTTTTAATTCCGTCTAAAATAACCTGTAAAACAGTGTCCTGATCCCAGTTTTTTTCCATTTTGCAGAATTTTGCAAAATTTTCAAAAATTTTATCGCCGCACGGAGTGTCTTTTACCTCGCAATGAAACTGAAGCGAAAATCTTTTTTTAGAAAGATTCTGAGTTGCCGCAAACGGACAGTCTTTTGTTGAACCAACTGCTTCAAAGCCTTCTCCAAGAGAAAAAACTCCGTCCTGATGGCTCATCCAAACCTGCTGAACACAATCAATGCCTTCAAAAAGAGGAGATTTTACATCAGGATTCAATTTTAATTCTGCAAAACCGAATTCCCCGACATCTGCCTTAGAAACTTTACCGCCATACCCTAACTGAACTATATAATGCCCGTAACACAACCCTAAAACAGGTATATCAAGATTTAAAATTTGAGAATTGAACTCAGGAACTTTTTCGTCATAAACTGAACTTGGTCCGCCTGAAAAAACTATTCCGCGGCAATTTTCAAAGACAGACAAATCTGATGAAGGAAGTGC
>JAEDFA010000051.1 GCA_016293005.1 Treponema sp. | reverse complement strand
GAGAAGCAACAAAACTTCCATATACAGTAATTGATAACGGTTCTGACTGCCGTGTTCAGATTGAACAGAACGGAGAAAAAAAGCAGTACAGTCCTCAGGAAATTTCTGCATTTATCCTTCAAAAGATGAAGAAAACAGCAGAAGATTATCTTGGTGAACCTGTTACAGAAGCTGTAATTACAGTTCCTGCATATTTTAACGATGCACAAAGACAGGCTACAAAAGATGCCGGAAAAATCGCAGGTCTTGATGTAAAAAGAATTATCAACGAACCTACAGCAGCATCCCTTGCATTTGGTTTTGACAAAGATCAAAAACAGGAAAAAACAATTGCTGTTTATGACTTAGGTGGTGGTACATTTGATATTTCAATTCTTGAATTGGGTGATGGTGTTTTTGAAGTAAAATCTACAAATGGAGATACTCACCTTGGTGGTGATGACTGGGATCGTGCTATTATCAACTGGCTTATAAAAGAATTTAAAAATGATTCTGGAATTGATCTTTCAGGTGATGCAATGGCAATGCAGCGTCTTCGTGAAGCGGCAGAAAATGCAAAAATTCAGCTTTCTTCGCAGACTTCAACAGATATTAATCTTCCATTTATTACAGCGGATGCAACAGGTCCGAAACATCTTCAGAAAACTTTGACACGCGCTCAGTTTGAACAGATGACAGATGATTTATTTGAAAGAACAAAAGAGCCTTGTCTAAAAGCTTTAAAAGATGCAGAAATTTCAGCTGATAAAATTGATGAAGTTCTTCTTGTTGGTGGTTCTTCACGAATGCCTAAAGTTCAGGAAGTTGTAAAGGCAATTTTCGGAAAAGAAGGTTCTAAAGCTGTAAACCCAGATGAAGCTGTTGCTGTCGGTGCTGCAATTCAGGGTGGTGTTCTTAAAGGTGATGTAAAAGATGTACTTTTGCTTGATGTAACGCCTCTTTCACTCGGAATTGAAACAATGGGCGGTGTAATGACAAAACTTATTCCGCGAAATACAACAATTCCTACAAAGAAATCACAGATTTTCTCTACAGCTGTTGATGGACAGACTGCGGTTTCTATTCATGTTCTTCAGGGTGAACGCGAAATGGCTAACCAGAACAGGACTTTAGGTAATTTTGATCTTACTGGAATTCCTGCAGCTCCTAGAGGTGTTCCTCAGATTGAAGTAACATTTGATATCGATGCAAACGGTATTGTTCATGTTTCTGCTAAGGACTGTGGAACTGGAAAAGAACAGCATATTCAGATTACATCTTCTTCAGGCTTAAGTGATGCAGAAATTGAACGCATGGTAAAAGATGCTGAAGCAAATGCTGCTGCCGATAAAGAAAAGCGTGAAGCAGTTGATGCAAAAAATGAAGCTGATGGCTTGATTTATGCAACAGAAAAATCTCTTAAAGATTTAGGCGATAAAGTTTCTGATGCAGATAAGCAGAAGATTGAAGATGCAATGGCCGCTCTTAAAAAGGCTCTTGAATCTGAAAATACCCAAGACATAAAAGCAAAAACAGAAGAATTAAAACAGGCATCTTATAAGATTGCAGAAGAACTTTATAAACAGCAGGGTGCAGCATCTCAGACTGCATCTGAAAATGCAGGTGCTTCTCAGGAAGGCGCATCTCAGGAAGAATCTTCAAGTAAATTTGACAAGGGTTCTGCACAGGATGTTGATTACGAAGTTCAGGATGACAAATAATTGATTTATAAAACTGCCTTCGCGGCAGTTTAGAATCAAAAGATTCTACCCCTTTTTGCAATTGCAGAAGGGGTTGTTTTTTAGTATATTTAAGAAATCTAAAAAAATTTAAGATTCCCGTAATACTGAAAAAGGAAAGAAAAATGGCAAAGCGTGATTATTATGAAGTTTTAGGTGTTCAAAAAGGAGCTTCGGCGGAAGATATTAAAAAAGCATATAGAAAACTTGCTGTAAAATACCATCCGGACCGAAACCCGGGTGATAAAGAAGCGGAAGAAAAATTTAGGGAGGCAACAGAAGCGTATGAAGTTCTCTCTGATGATAAAAAACGCCCTATTTACGATCAGTATGGTTTTGCCGGTTTAGACGGAATGGATGGTTCATCTGGAGGTGGCGCACAGTATTCTCACGCTTTCCATGATTTTAGCGATTTGTTTGGTGGCATGGGTGGCGGTTTTGGAGATATTTTCGATAATCTTTTTGGCGGTGGAAAAAGTCGTTCAACTCATACTCGGCAAGGCCCTAAAGAAGGCGCAAGTTTGCGTTACGATTTAAATATTACTTTCAAAGATGCCGTATTTGGTACAAAGGCGGAAATTCGTTTTAGACACAACGAAACCTGTGATTCTTGTCACGGTTCTGGCTGTGCTCAAGGCGGTTCAAGAAAAACTTGTCCTACATGTAATGGTCTTGGTCAGGTTCAGCGAAGTTCAGGTTTTTTTGCTGTTTCGCAGACTTGTCCTAATTGCCGCGGTTCAGGAATGACAATCGATAAGCCGTGTGCTTCATGTCGTGGAACAGGAGTTACTGAAAAATCTAAGAAAATTTCTCTTGCGATTCCTCAGGGAGTTGATAATGGAAAGAGAATTACTATTCCAAAACAGGGAGATGTCGGTGAAAACGGAGGCCCTGCAGGTGATTTAGTCGTAATTTTACATGTCGAACAGCATCCGTATTTTGAGCGTGATGGGCAGGATTTATATTGTGCAGTTCCTATTTCATTTTCACAGGCTGTGCTCGGTTCTTCAATAACGATTACATCTCTTGACGGTAAAAAAATTGCGATTCCTATAAAAGAAGGAACTTCAAATGGTGCAATGCTTAGAATAAAAGGTGAAGGTGTTCCTTTTACAGCATCTTCACGGCGCGGTGATTTATATGTAAAAATTCTTGTTCAGATTCCGTCTAAAATAAACTCTAAGCAGAAAGAACTTTTAAAAGAATATATGACTATTGAACAGCCGGTTGAAAATCCTGATCTTGTAAAGCTGTCTTCATTAGGATAAAAATTCGAAAACTTAAGTTTCTGGATTTTTTTTGAAATACATATATTTTTTCTTTTATTTTAAGGACTGAATTTCGGTTTTTATGAAAATTCAGTCCTTTTTTTTTATGTTTTTTAATAAAATATATAAAATATTTGTAGATTTTTTTTGCCGAATTTCAGATTCTATGTTAAAATGTAATAGTATTTAAAGGCGTCTTTTAGGTAATCTCTAAAAACTATTTATGTGGCTTTTGAGATTTTTCTAAAAACACGATGTTTAATAATTACTTGAGGTGTTCATGTATCAGACTCGTAAAAAAATTGTGTATTTGGTTATAGATGTAGTAGTTCTGCTTCTGTCTGTAATGCTTTCCATAATTCTGCTTTCTACGGCATCAGAATCATCTGTCTCTCCTGTTGTAACAATCGGTATTCCGGCTCTTATTTTTGTTTGTATTTTGCTTGCAGGTACACTTATTCGAAAGAGTATTAACCGCAATCTCCGTAAAAAACTTATAGAATCTGGAAACACCAAATTATTCGGTGACTTTATTGATAAACTCAGGTTTTGTTATTCTCTTGACGATTTATATCAGGCGATTCAAGATATTCTTGAATTAAAGGCCGATTGTGCAGTTCTTTTTGTTGATTGTGAAAAAAATTATGTACTTTATAATAGTCCGGATAGAATTTCTTCATATTATACCGTTCGTGATAAACTTGCATTAAACTTTCCTTCTTCATGGGAAGATGGTGTATTCTTTTTAGGAGACAATCTTGGAATTGTTTCTTCATATAAAGAAGCCAGAGGTTTTTTCTTGAGTTTTAATCAGAAGCATTTTTATGTTTTCTGCCGGTATATTTGTCATTTTGATACAGAAATTTATTCAAAATTATACGAAGAATTTGTTCGTTTCAGCCAGAGAATCGAAACTTTAAACAGCCTTGCAGAAATTTCAACTTTAACAAAAGAGTGGGAACAGCTTGCAGAAACTCAGGTTTCATTTCTTCCTCGTCAGATGCCTGTAATTGATAAATTAAAATTTGCTGCTTATTACAGACCTTTGGTAAATGTTTCGGGAGATTATTATACGGTTCTTCCTATTACGCCTGAAAAAACTCTTTTAATGCTTGGTGATGTTTCTGGAAAAGGGCTTCCTGCTGCCTTGATTATGGGCCTTGTAATGAATACCGTAAAAGTTATGCAAAATAAAGAAGATTTAGTCGGTTTGATTTCTGGTGTAGATAAGGCTATTAAAAATATGCACCTTCAGGATAAATATACTGTTTTGTTCATTGGTATTGTTGATACAGAAAGAATGAAATTTACTTATGTGAATGCTTCTATGTCTGATCCTAAAATCCTTACACGCGGTCCTGACGGCTACAGAATAAAAGAACTTCAGTCTACGGCAAGTCTTGTAGGAATTATTGATATGGACGATGTTCATATTGCAGAACAACGCCTTTTCCGCGGTGATATGATTCTCCTTGCTTCCGATGGAGTTTCCGAGGTAATGGATGAAAATGGTGTAGAACTTGGTGATACGGAATTGTTTACAAATACGTTAAAGGCAAGTGCTTCTAAGCAGCCACAGCAGTTTGTAAACGATATTGTCGATTTGATTTTTCAATATAACGGAGACAAGCGTCTTCATGATGATGTAACTATGTTAGTTGCAAAGGTAGGATAATTGTGATTTATTTAGCGTTAAATTTAGTATTGTTATTATTTTATATTTGCGAAACAGTTTACATCGAAAAGACTTCTTCAAAAGATGACGAAAGTACAAATCCGATTGGTGCAAATATCCTTTTGTGCGCAATTTTGTGTCTGTTTTATTTTGTGCTTTTTATGTTCAGAAACAGTATTGCAACTCAACTTCTTTCAACTTTGATGAAAATTTGTTTCTTGCTTGAAGGTTGTCTTTTAATCAATATTTCGTTCTGTTTTATTTATTACGCATGGGGACATTTAAATAATATTTTGTTCATTATAAAACTGCTTCTTTATGTGTTTGTTCTGTATGTTGTCATGTTTAATTTTGGAACAATAAGAATTCTTGATGAAACTGGAATTGTTGTAAATCAGACGAATCTCGTGTATGGAAAAGCATCTGAAACATTTTTTATTTCATGGTATACGATTTACAATGTATTTTTAAGGTATTTTCTTCCTGGGTTCTGCTGCCTTATTATGCTTGCAAAAAATGAACAGAATGCATCAAAGCTTGATAAATTCAAAGGATATATTTATGCAATCGCACTTGTCGTAATGTGGGCATTCCTTGTTTTCTTTTATTTTATTAAAAAAGAAATACCTTTATTCTCTCTGATTCCTTATATCGTTTATCTTCCGATTTTTATTATTTTTCCTTTTGGATATAAACTTGAAGCAGCACCTTCTGGAAGAGTAATTTTTTCTTTCATCTTAAAAGCTCTTACGATGTTTTTAATTCCGTCTGCTGTTTTAGGAATTTCAATTGAAGTCATTTCAAATATTACGGCAAACAAGGCAATAATATTTATCATAACATTTTTAATCATTTCTATTGTTCTATTCTTTGCGCTTGCTGTCATGAATATCATTTCAAAGTCTAAGTTTGGGCATTCGGCAGATTATGCGGTTGCTTTTGAACAGGATCTTGCAAAAATCAGTTACAGCGGTGAAATGGATAAAATTTCAGAAAGAATGTTCAATATTTTCAAAAAGCATGCTGAATCTTCTTCAATGAGCGTTTACATCAGTGTCGGGCAGGGAACGCTGGAAACTGCATATTCTTCAAATAATAAACGCGTAAAAATTCAGGCTGATGACCCGATTTTTGAGTTTCTTTTAAATCTTGGAAAAAATGTTGTAATTTATACAGAAGCGGAAAGTGAATACATTCTTTCACCTGTAAAAGATCAGCTTCTTGATTTCTTTAAAAAGACGGAATCAGATGCTTTATTCGTATTAAATGAAGGACGCGATGTTCATGGTTTAATTACTCTTGGTATAAAAGAAAGCAAAGACCATTATAAAGAGTACGATCTTCAGGTTTTTTCAAAACTTTATTCATATTTCTTTGTATTCGGTTATTATATGCGCAATATTTCGAACAAAGAAATTATCGGAACTGTAAACCGTGAATTAAGAATGTCAAGTCAGATTATTACATCGATTCAGGAAAATATGGATCCTGTAAAAAATCCAAAACTTGATGCAGGCTGTATAATGGTTCCGGCTCATAATATCGGTGGTGAATTTGTTGATATGATTCGTTTAACTTCAAAACGCCATCTTTTTGTAATGGGTTCTGTAAGCGGTAAAGGAATTGCCGCTTCTATGAGCATGGTAATTTTAAAGGCAATTATCAGAGCATTTCTTGCTGAAACGCACGATTTTAAGCAGCTTGTGTGTAAAATAAATTCTTTTGTAAGGAATAATCTTCAGAAAGGAACTTTGTTTTCAGGTATGTTTGCAATCGTAAATTTTGAAGACGATACAATGTATTACATAAACTGTGGAATTCCTGCGATGTTCCTTTTTACGGAATCATACAATAATGTAATTGAAATTCAAGGTTCTGGGCACATTTTAGGATTTGTAGAAGATATTTCTCCGTATATTTCTGTAAAGCAGATGAAACTTCATCAGAATGATGTTGTATTCTGCTGTACAAACGGTTTGATAGAATCTCATTCTCTGCGTGGTGAGCAATTTGGTAAAGACAGAATTACCAGAAATTTCCTTGCAAACAGAATGTATCCAGCTCACAGAATGGCTCAGTTTGCAAACGACGCCTTGAGTAAATTTATGTCCCATGAAATGGAAGCAGATGTTACTGTTTTAGTATTAAAATATCTTGAAGACGGCGAAATCGAAGAAGAGGAAGACGATGTTCAAGACGGACCTGGACAGATTACAGATGGACTTGATGATGGCCAGTCGGTAGATGATATTTTTGCAAACATTGAAGAAATGTAATTTTAAGGATTTTATATGGAACAATTAACAGTAAAAGAAAAAAGCGGTGCAAATTATGTTCTTTTTGAAATGACAGGTGTTTTTAATGCTTATACTTCTCATGTTGCGCAAAATAAGATTTATGATGCCATTAAAAATAACAATGTCGTTTTGGATTTGTCAAAAATAATAGAACTTGATATGGCTGCAATGGGAATTATAATGGCTGCAATAAATGATGGAGCAGAAACTGGTCATTCTGTTTATTTAAAATCGCTTTCAAATGAAGCCGATAAACAGGTTTCTGCTACAGGGTTTAAGGAATTGCTTAAAATTATTAATTCTGTTACGGAAGTAAAATAAAATTAAAGCTGCCGAAAAGTTTTGTAAATTCGGCAGTTTTTTATGGTTATTATTTTGACATATTGACTAAAAATGTCAAAATATTTAATCTTTTTTCATTACAGTGAATCTTAAAACTGTTGAGTTTAGGGTAAGGTTCTATATTTTTTATTTTGAGGTTTTTATGAAACGCCGGAGAATTGTTGTTACGGGTTTGGGGGCAATAAGTCCAGTTGGAAATAATGTAAATGATTCATGGAATTCAATTAAATTAGGAAGACCTGGAACGGGTAAAATAACTTTATTTGATGCCAGTGATTATCCTGTTCAGATTGCTGCAGAAGTAAAAAATTTTTCACTTGACAATTATGATATTGACAAGAAGATTTCAAGAAAAATGAACCGTCAGACAAAATTCCTTTTAGCCTCTTGTATAGAAGCTGTTGAAGATGCAGGTTATACAAAAGATTCAATCGGAAAAGCAAAAGCCGGTATTATAAACGGAGTTGGAATCGGTTTTAATGAAGCAGTTGAAACTGGATATAAAAAATATTGTGAATTCGGTGTAAATAGAATTCCTCCGCTGACATCTCCGCTTGCTTTAAATAATGAAGCGGCTGCAAATGTTAGCATGTATTTTAATATTCATGGACCTGCATGGACTTTATCTACTGCCTGTTCTTCAGGGACTGATTCTATTGGTCTTTCCCTTGATATGATTCGTTCAGGCAGGCTTGATGTCTGTCTTGCCTGTGGTTCTGATGCAAATATTACCGGTTTTAACATCGGTTGTTATCAGGTTTTGCAGGCGTTGACTTCAGATTTTAACGATAATCCTGAAAAAGCAAGTCGTCCTTTTGATAAAAATCGTTCAGGTTTTGTAATGGGTGAGGGAGCTGCTGTTTTAATTTTAGAAGAACTTGAACATGCAAAAGAACGCGGTGCAAAAATTTATGCTGAAATCGCAGGATTTGGTTCTTCAAGCGATGCTTACCATATTACGGCTCCATGTAAGGATGGTTCTGGTGGAGCGATGGCAATGAAAGAGGCGTTGGAAGATGCTCAATTAAAACCTGAAGATATTCAGTATTACAATGCGCATGGAACTTCTACAAGTGCAAACGATTCTTCAGAAACTGCAATGCTGAAATCTGTTTTTTCAGATTATGCATATAAACTTCATATTTCATCAACAAAATCTGTGACTGGTCATTTAATTGGAGCTGCCGGTGCAATGGAAGCAATTGTTTGTGTAAAGGCAATTCAGGAAGGCTTTGTTCCACCTACTGCAAACCTTGATGAACCTGATTTAGAACACGGATGCGATTTGGATTATACTCCAAATGTTGGCGTAAAGTGCGATATTCAGGTAGCGGCAAGTTGTTCGCTTGGTTTTGGTGGACATAATGGTTGTCTAATTATAAAGAAGTTTATTCCGTAAGAAAAATATTCTGTATAATCTCGAAAATAAAAAATCGAGATTTTATACTTAATTTTTATAAATCTGGAGGCATTAAAAAAATGGCAGTTATTAAACCAATGGTTCGAAGCAGTATGTGTATCAATTCTCATCCTGTAGGATGCGTAAAAGATACGGAAAGACAGATTGCTTATGTAAAATCTCAAAAAGCGAAGCGTGGAATTAAAACTTTAAAAGAAGGCGGAAAGGGACCTGATTTGGTTCTTGTTCTCGGATGTTCTACAGGATATGGTCTTGCAAGTAGAATTTCAGCGGCTTTTGAATATGGTGCTGATACAATCGGTGTTTCTTTTGAAAAGGCTGCTACAGAAAGCAAAGGTGGAACTCCAGGCTGGTATAATAATGCCGCATTTGATCGTGCTGCCAAAAAAGATGGTTTGTATGCGAAAACATTTAGTGCAGATGCGTTCTCAAATGAAACTCGTTCTGCAATTATAGAAGAAATAAAAAAAACTGGTAAAAAAGTCGATTTGATAATTTATTCACTTGCTTCTCCTGTTCGTTCTGACCCTGTAAAAATTGACCCTGCAACGGGCACAAATGTTTTATATAAGTCTGTAATTAAGCCAATCGGAAAAACTTATTCAGGGCTTGCAATTGATATAATGAGTGAAACTTTAAAAGAGTCTAGCGCTGAACCTGCTACAGAAGAAGAAATTGCAAATACTGTAAAAGTTATGGGCGGCGAAGACTGGAAACTTTGGATTGATGCTTTAGTTAGCGCTGATGTGTTGAACAAAGGTTGTACAACTGTTGCTTATTCTTATATCGGTCCTGAATTAAGCCATGCAATTTACCGTGACGGAACAATCGGTCAGGCAAAAAAAGACCTTGAAGCAACTGCAAGAGTTCTCAACGATCAGTTAAAAAAATCTGTTGATGGAGAAGCGTATGTTTCTGTAAACAAAGGTCTTGTAACGCGTTCTTCTGCAGTTATTCCTATTATTTCGCTTTATCTTTCAGTTTTGTTTAAAGTTATGAAAGAAAAAGGTCTTCATGAAGGCTGTATTGAACAGATGGAGCGTCTTTTTGCAGAACGCCTTTATACCGGTGAAAATAATTCAAAAGGAAAAATTCCGTGTGATTCAGAGAATAGAATTCGCATTGATGATTGGGAAATGAGGGAAGATGTTCAGAGTGAAGTTGCTTCTCTTATGTCTGGTGTTACTCAGGAAAATCTTGCAGAACGCTGTGATCTTGAAGGTTATAAGCACGATTTCTTAAATATCAACGGCTTTGATGTAGAAGGTGTTGATTATTCAAAAGATATTACGGATATGTCCAGCCTTGACTGATTTAGATTTTTAGGTTTGTCGAAAGACAGACCTTTTTTCTAAATTTTTTATTAAGTCAGGTTGATTTTTATAAAATCTTTAGTCTTGACAGAATTTTTTAATATGTTAGACTGATATATATATTGAAAATGACAAAATTTAAGAAAATGTCATTTTGAAAGTTATGAGGTAATTATGTCTAAAAAATTTGCATTTTTATTTCCTGGTCAGGGAGCTCAAGAACCTGGTATGCTTAAAGATATTTGTGAAGCATTTCCAAAAGCAAGAAAAATAGTTGATGATGTTTCAAAAATAACTGGCGTTGACATGCCGAAACTTTTATGGGAATCAGATAAAGATGTTTTAAGTCGTTCTGATAACAGTCAGCTTGCAATTACAACAGCATCAATTGCAACAATGAAAGTTCTTGAATCAAAAGGAATTGTTCCGTCAGCGTCTATGGGATTTTCTCTTGGAGAATTTCCTGCTTTGTATGCTGCAGGAGTTTTGTCTTTTGAGGATGTGATAAAAATTGTTCATTTGCGCGGTCAGATTATGCAGAAAGTGTGCGAAGAAATTGCTTCAGAAAATGAAGGTCACGCTCCTGGAATGACAGCTGTTATCGGGCTTTCACCGGAACAAGTAAACGAAATTGCATCATCTGTTAAAGATGCTTATGCTGCAAATTTAAATAGTTCTGTTCAGACTGTTGTAAGTGGAACTTTTGACGCGCTTACAGAGGTTGAAGCAAAAGCAAAAGAAGCTGGCGCAAGGCGTGCTTTAAGACTTTCTGTTGCAGGACCTTTTCATTGTCCTTTAATGCAGAAAGCGGCAGATGAATTCGAAAAAGCTATAAGTGATATTCAGTTTAATGATCCAAAAATTGAACTTTTCAGCAATGTTACTGGTAAAAAAGCTGTTAATGGTGAAGAAATTAAAAAGAATGCAGTTCTTCATTTAACAAATCCTGTTCGCTGGACTGATGAAGAAGCGGTTTTAGGTTCAATTCTTACAGATGAATGGCAGGTTCTTGAAGTTGGTCCTGGAAAGGTTTTAAGCGGCTTGTTTGCAAAAACTGAATTCGGTGAAAAATATAAAGTATCTTCTATCAATACTGTTGATTCTATAAATCAGCTTTAATATAGAGGAATCTTGAAAGTTTTTTTAGATTCCTGTGATTTTCCTTATGAGAGTTTATCTTTTGAGAAATAAAACATGATGCGATACACTTCTAAAAATTTTGAAAAGACGATTTTTTAGGTGTGTTTGGTATCTTTCGTTTTATTTTATTGATAACCGCTTATTTTTTAGGCGCGGGCACTTTGTGTCAATGAATGAGGAATTATGTTAAAAGGAAAAAAAGCACTTGTAACAGGTTCAAGCCGTGGTATCGGAAGAAAAATAGTTGAAATTTTTCTTAAAAATGGTGCTGAAGTTTGGGGACTTTGTTCAAAACCTTCAAAGGCAAAAGATGAATTAGAAAATTTTGCAAAAGAAAATGCATCTGTTTTTCACGAAATCTGTGCTGATGTCGGAAATGTTGAAATCCTTTCTAAGACTGTAAAGGATGCTCTTTCGGAAGCAGGAAATTTTGACATTCTTGTAAACAATGCAGGTATCACTCGGGATGGTCTTTCGTTTAGAATGAAAATGGAAGACTGGCAGAATGTTATTAATGTAAATCTTACTGGAACTTTTGTTGTAACGCAGATTGTTTCTAATGCAATGTTAAAAGCAAGAGCAGGTTCTATCATCAATATGAGTTCTATTGTCGGCATTCACGGTCAGGGCGGTCAGGTAAATTATTCTGCTTCAAAAGGCGGCTTAATTGCGTACAGTAAATCTCTTGCAAAAGAAGTTGGCGCACGCGGTATTCGCGTAAATTGTATTGCACCTGGCTTTATCGAAACTGATATGACTGCGGTTTTAAACGAAGAGTTAAAAAAATCAATGGTAGATTCAGTTCCGTTGAAACGACCTGGAAAACCTGAAGATATTGCAAATGCTGCTTTGTTTTTAGCAAGTGATTTAAGTTCATATATAACAGGTCAGGTTCTTGGCGTAGATGGTGGAATGGGTTGCTAGATTTTATTAAAAATTTAAAAACTTTGTTCTAACTTGAGAACCTTTAAAAATTGAAAAATTAATTTTTTAGGTTTTCTATTGTCTGTCACGCTTTGAGACTTTTAAATAATAAATTTTTGAGGAATTAAACATGGAAAAAAGACGAGTTGTAATTACTGGTATGGGTGCAATCACACCGCTTGGAAATAGCGTTGATGAATTTTGGGCTTCAATAAAGGCTGGAAAAAGCGGAATCGCTCCAATTACACATTTTGACGCATCAATTAATAAAGTTCATTATGCAGCTGAAGTAAAAAACTTTAATCCAGG
>JAEDFA010000126.1 GCA_016293005.1 Treponema sp. | reverse complement strand
CACGATTTTCCGGCCTGATAGTTCCGCTCACCGTTTCTTCAATCCAGCTGTCAATTTCCAAAGAATTCCGTTTTGCAAATTCCTCAATTTCAAACCGCTGATTTTCCACAGTCTGCCTGTCCGTGCTCACCCGAATGTAACCATAAGTCATAGTTTAAAGATAGTAAAAAAATTCGGAAAGTAGAAAATTTTTTTTACTATAATTCAAAATAGAACACTCAGGATTTGCCTTGAGAACTAATATTCTTCGCCTTTTCGTGTGCGCTGGGAAGCGGATTTTTTAGATAATTGTTATAAGTTTTTACAAGTCTTTTACACTGAAAAACACATTAAAAACTAAAACCCGGCTCACAGAATTAACCATGTACCGGGTTTTGAAAAGATATCTGGTTTTAATTCTCACTTAAACCAGAATATTCTTATTAATTAAACAAAAGTTTTTAGAACTATTATTTTTGAATCAAGTCACCGATTTTTTTGTTTTTTTCATCATAAATCTCTACAGATGAAATATTGGCAACAACGGGTGTATATCCTGAGTTTGCAAAACTTTTTTGGATTCCTTTATATTTTGAACTAGAAAAATCTTCAATCGTATAATGAATTAAAAGAATTATTTTTCTATTAATATCACCATATCTGTCTTTTCTTTCGGTCTGAAAAGTCTTAGCTTTATCTTTTGACATTGGGAAGAAATTATACTTTGAAAAATCAACAAGCCATAATGCCATATCAGGAATAGATTTCATTTCTTCGTATGTAGCGGCAGAATTATAAGGTTTATCTAACCGGAAATAAACTCCTTCAGCAATATCTACCGGGTATCCTTCTTTTTCAAAATCATATTTTCCAAATTCTGCATTAGTAACTACATAAAATTTTTTTTCTTTATAATTCTTAAAACTGTTAAGTTCATCTTGAATTGCTTTTACATCTTTAGCTTTGTGGTATTCCCATTCAAATTCGTCTTCATGAAATTGTTGCCAGTCTTTGTAAAAATCTTTTTTGATTAAAAACATTTTCTGATTTTCATTTAAAGTTAAATTTGTTCCAGATGCATAAGTATAAAACGCTTCCTTCCATTTTAAAGTTTCACCCCAATCAGCTTGAGCAAAAATGTTTAAACAGAGCAAACTTGTACATAAAAACATTAATAATTTTTTCATAAAATTCTCCAACAATTTTATTTTTGATTTTTTGGGCGAAGGCAAGTGCAATAAGCCTTCGCCCAAAAGGACTTTTGCAAGTCCTTTTGGTAGTGTACACTACCAAAAATTTTAAAAATAAAAATTTGTGATTATGTTTTTCTGACATTAACATGGCAAATAAGTAATCTAATACAAATCAGGAATAAATTTTGATTCAGTTTAGATATAAACCTTAGCGAGGATTGCGGAATTTGAAATTTTTCCAGCTAAAAGAAAAAAATTACTGCCTAAAAATTAAAACTTAAAATATTCTGTTCCATTGATAAAAATTGTTTCTTCATTAAATAAAATGCTCTCGGAATATTCTTGTTTCATTTCTGGAGAAATAAAATCTTCGTATAAAAAGTAATTTCCGTCAGAATCAGAAATTTTTTCACAGTTAAAATAAATTTCGTTCCCTAAAATCGCGTATTTACCGTAAATGCAAAAATTTTTATTTACATTTTCTTCCAGATTTTCTTTTGTAACGGAACTATAATTTTCATCAAGAATTTCAAACGAATCAAGCGACTGAATGATTTTCTTTTTAAATTCACCGCCTGAAAAAAAATATTCTACTTTCTGCAACACTTTCATTTTTATCACTGATTTATCTTTTTGGTCGGGACTTGCAAGTTCACTATCTAAAATCTGAACAGATTTCCAATTCCCTGTTAAATCTTTTTTTGTGCAGCCTGAATATAAAAGTACTTTTTTCAGGTTTTAGGGCGGTAAGCCCTAGGAGAATGGGGTGTGGTGAAGGCGGCAATTTTTGCGGACTGAACCCAGGGGAAAGGCTTTTCCCCTTTAAAATAAAGATATTCCCATTGTAAATAGTTTTATGTTATAATCTTGATGTTTTAAAATTGTTCATTCCAGAATTTTTTAAAGCAAAAAAATCAAAACGGCCCACGCCAGAGTCGAAAGTGAGGTACAAAATGGCAAACACAAAAGATACACACGCGTGTACTTTAGATAAAATTATCAGTCTTTGTAAAAGA
>JAEDFA010000125.1 GCA_016293005.1 Treponema sp. | reverse complement strand
CAGACAGACAGGATTCAGCGTAGTTTCAGAATTCCAGTCCATTGCCGGCAGAAGTGACATTGTGGTTACCACAAAAGACAGCGTATTCATTTTTGAACTTAAAATGGACAAAGGCCGTGCGTTTGAAGAAGTTGCCGCAGAAGCTTTGGAACAGATTGACGCCAGCGGTTACGCAGACCGTTTTGCCGTGAGCGGAAAGCAGATGCACAAAGTGGGAGTTGTTTTTTCCAGCGAAGGGAAGGGAATGTGCGGTTGGAAGGTGAAGTAATGCTGGATTTTTTGATTGTTGCTCTTTCAATGGCCGGACAGCTGGCGGTTGGAGAACACTTATCAGCATAAGGGTACCTTGAAAAGTTTTTAGCGGTTCCCATATTTGCGGTTCCCTTAAAGGATTAAAATAATGAATCTGAATAATGATTATCTTACCAGACAGATTATAGCTTATATCGGAAATAAACGTAAACTTTTAGATTTGATTTTAAAGGCAATTCAGCAAACTGGTCTGGAAATAAAGCCCGGGCTTAGGTTCCTTGATCTTTTTGCAGGCAGCGGTGTTGTTTCCAGGCTTGCAAAAATGCTCAATTTTGAAGTTTTTACAAACGACTGGGAATTCTATTCTTTTATTATTTCCAGCTGCTATCTTAAAACGAACAAAAGTGATATTGAGAGGCTTTTTGGTTCACAGGAAAAATTTTTGCAGCTGCTGGATACAATCAATTCCCTTCCAAATCCCGGTAAAGACGAGCAGTATATGGCAAAATATTATGCTCCTAAGGAAGATGATATTGATGCTGCGGACTATAAAACAGAAAGGCTTTTTTATACACGGCAGAACGCACTGAATATTGATAAAATTAGGAATCATATAGAAGATAATTTTCCTGTAACCGGGGTGCAGGGGGATTCCGACGAAAATTTGCAAAAAAGAAATGTTCTTCTTGCTGAATTGATTTACGAAGCGGCGACACATAACAATACTTCCGGTGTTTTTAAGGCCTGCCACAAAGGTTTTGGCGGACACGGTAAGGATGCCCTGACCCGTATTTTAGGTGAAATAAGACTTAATCCGCCGGTATTAATTGATTCAGATTTTCCGGTTCATGTTTTTCAGGAGGATGCAAATATCCTTGTTGAAAAATTGGATGAAGTTGATATAGCATATCTTGACCCGCCGTATAATCAGCATCAATACGGAAGCAATTACCACATCTTGAACACGATTGCAAAGTGGGATCACATTCCTGCAGAACTTGAATTAAATGAAAAAGGCGAATTGAAGGAAAAAGCAGCAATACGTCAGGATTGGGTAAACACTCGCTCCCGTTATTGTTATAAAGAAAAGGCAGCCCTTGCTTTTGAAAACTTGATTTCAAAAATAAGGGCAAAACATATTTTAATCAGCTACAGTACGGACGGAATTATTCCCTTTGAACAGATGCAAAAAATCTGTATGGAAAAAGGGAAGGTTTCAATCGTTACAAATGAATACACAACTTACCGTGGCGGAAAACAGAGTAATAAACGCCGGAATACAAATATAGAATTTATCCTCTGCATAAACACGGCTGAAAAAACATCGGAAGAAGATGTGGAAAAACTGGCTTCTGTTTTTATCAGAAAGAAAACCCTGCTGCTTTTTAAACAGAAATTCTGCGAAAACCGTCTGAAAAGTGCCTGTAGTTTTTGTGATGGGGAAAGTCTGGCTTTTGCGATAAACGGACGGCAAATTGCCATAAAGACGGACAGCTTTTTTACGATTGAGCTGCCTGAAAACATTGATGAACTTTCAAACCGGGAAATGTCGGTTTTGCAGGCCTTGCTTGAACCCTGCGTCTGTAAAAGCAGAGAAGAGGAATTGTCTGAAATTATTTCAAAATTAAGCGGAAACAGAGAAAAAAATGCCGGTTTTATAAAGCTTATTCCAAAAACCTTGAAAAAACTTGCCCACAAAAAAAATAAAACTCTTTTTTACGGCTGGCTGAAAACTGTCCGCGAATTAAAAAATAAATATCCGGATGAATATAAATTGATTGACGCTAAAATCGAACAGGTGGCAGCATTGGCAGAGGTGCGGTTTAGAACCTAGAGGATAATGGCGTTTTTTAGCGAGCTTTATGTCTTTTTTCTACCCCAAATTGCGAACTTTATTGTACACTATCGTGATGCAATGTGTCGTAAAAACGGTGCTTTTTAAAGTTACTTCATGTTTATAA
>JAEDFA010000006.1 GCA_016293005.1 Treponema sp. | reverse complement strand
AGACTTGTAATAAAATATCTTAATTCCGTAGATTCCCCGTCCTTTGTCAGCCTGCACTGAAATGTATTTCTTCAATATCTTTACAGCCAGTCAAATATCCTATCAGCACAATCATTAAAATATCGCACAGGTTATGCTTCTTGCATCTGTCAATTCTGAAATCTTTTATTGTCATTAGTGATTCTTTCAATGTCATTTTTTTCTCCCGAAAGAATTCTAATGCTTTTTTAGATTTTTAAATACTATACTTTGTTAAGTATTTATTTTAAAAGTATTTAAAATGCGTTTGCCCTGAACCTGTAATAGTAAGCAAAAATAAACCTGCGAAAAAAACGGAATATATCGTATTGTTTAGTGGCTGTCATTTTACACACGCTCCTTAAGAAGTAAGTGACCGCCAGAAACGAATTCTTACATAACTGACAAAAGCCGCAAAAAGTATTTTGGAACGGGAAAAAATTTAGCTAAGACAAAGTTATTCCAGACACTACCAGATTTCACTGCGTCTAGAATAAATCTTTGTCAAAGTCCAGTGGTGATTTTTTGACGGTTACCTTTTAATAAATAAGTTTTTATATTTGATGCAAGATTTATTCATAAAAAAAGAACCTCGCAAATATTGCGAAGTCCTTTTAGATAACCTGAAATTTTCATCTAGGCTCAGGCGCAGCCTTCACACGGCAGTTTTTAAGGAATAAGCTAAAACAATGCTTTCGCATTGTTTTTTAACGCTTATTTCTTTTGAGCTACCTCGATATAGCCCTGTTCTACGGCGTAGCCTACTACTGGGTTTTGTGTACCGTTTCCGTAGATTACAGAAGAATTACAGATTGCGTATGTTCCGCCTGGGTTATAGGAGAAATCATCTACTCCTGTTGGGAAGTTTTGAATTACACCATTGCCCCAATCTTTACATAATCCAACATTTACTAAATCATTTGTTGAATTGTTTGCACTTGGAATTGTACAAATATCCCAGTTTCCTGTGAAGAAGCCTGCTGAACTTGCACCTGGTTTTTCTGTAGAAACATTAACTACTGGATATGCCATTTTTAATGCTACTTCTGATGCATCACGCTTGTATGTAATGTATGGAATCCACTGAGAATTTTCACTTGTGCGACCTACATCAATTGTACAGTAGCTACCAACATTATCATAAGAATCTACAAGCATTGTTACTGGAGTTGCAGTTACTGAACTCATATATGTGTAATATAAGTCTGCACCAGAATTGCTTGAATATGCAAAGTGTAAACCACCATCTGCATCTGCAACCATTGCAACATTCTTACCACCTTTTGAAGAAACAGACTTAGTTGTCCATGTATCAGTAGATGCATTGTTAGAACTAATATTTGCAAATGGAGCATACTGAATCTTTAATTCTTTACCTGTATAGTAAGCAACAACAGCTGTACCATCATTTAATGCAGCAACAGCAACATCTGCACTTGCTTCATTACCAGAAGAAATTACTCTTACATTTTTGTAAGCATTACCTTTATTACCTATATAAGATTCACTTGTTGAATCAAAGACATCACAAGCAACTCCGATTTTACCAGAATCTTCACTTCCACCAATACCAGCAGTAAGTTTATTAAGATCTTGTAACCCTAATCCAATATCATTTGGATCTTTAGGATCAGTCGCGCCAACTGAACCTATACGGAATTTAACTTGGTCTAAACCATGATCATAATATGCAAGATATACATAAGAAGTTTCTCCACTTACGTAAGAAGCCATTGATGGAACTTGAATTCTTTCTTCATCTGTCTTTAAGACACCATCTTTGTAATAACAAATATTTTCAATTCGGCGAGCATTATTTACATTTAGGTAATTATAGTTCAAATCTTGACTTTTTGAAGTATTGTTTGAACCAGTAGCCCTTGAGAAGAATTGAAGGTTTGCAGCAATACCAGCTTTACCAGAAGTATCAGGACACATTGCTACACCATAAGTCTGACCTTTTGAGTCAAATGTAAAGGAGTTAGATGTAAATCCACCAAAGTTTGATCCCATACGAGTATGGCTGAATACAGTTGGGACAGAATCATTTGTTGTAATATTTCCAGTACGAGTGAATTTACTTCCATCATAAGTCCATACACCAGAAGATGTTATTTCAGTTTTATTACTTCCGCCTTCTCCATTGTTATTCATCTTATAATTTAAACTACTTGCATTTACTGTATAAACATAATATCCATCTTCTTGATCCCATTCAGAAATTAACAAACCAGGCCAAGTTGTAAATGTAGTAGAATCATTCCATAAGTGAATATGTGTATAAGTTGTAAAACTTGTAGGAATTCTAAGTTTTACAGATTCACCACTAACATTTCTTGCATTACCTGCCATATTATAGTAACCGATTCCGTTTTTGAAAGAGAAACCAATACGAGCGTTGTTTGCATCACCTGGCAAATATGGGCCAACTTTCATGTGAACATATTTCGCAGAACTTCCTTCTGGTTGTGCTGCTACTTTAAAGTCCCAAACATCAAGAGCAATATCATCTGTAAGAACATTGTTGTTTATGCCGTTTGGTCTGCGGTTATAACCATGTGCATATTCTTTATCAGTTGCATCTTTGTCTGAAATATCACCTGCATATTTACCTTTTGCTTGGTTATTATTCTTGTTATTTAGTGCAGAGATTCCATTTACAGTAACTTCCAATGCTCCAGAAGAATGCTCTTCTGTTATAGTCATATTAATTCCATATGTACCTTGTTTTACGTCTAGATTATTTTTTGGTTCACAAGTAACCCCTGTAACAGGATTTCCACCTAATGTAACAGAACAATCATTGCTCAAATTCCATCCGTAAACTGTAACAGTTTCTCCAACTCTTACAGGATATTTTCCTATAGAAGAACGTGCATAAACAGAAGAATTATTTCTATCATATTCACTCAAACTTGTCCAAACTTCTGTTACATAAGGAACAAGATCCATTCTGTAGTAGTTTGTAGTTCCTGTATTGTAAGTATCACCGTTTATTTCTTGTGTTGTGCCTGTTGTTTTTGTACTTGAAGTAGCAGAAACATTACTTCGCCAGTCTATAGCACCAACTGTAATACCTTTATCTGATACTATAGGAGAACTTGGATTAAGTATTTCTGTATCAATAACCATTTCATATTTTACATAATGACCGTTTTGGCTAAGTTCTATATCCTCAGCAGCGAATGATTTTACACCTGTTGGTAATGAACCTGCTGCAGTCCATTTTCCTCCTGCATAAGTACCAACTACATTACCAGCAGTTGTTCCATTAAATGTAATATTCTTTAAACGAACATTGTCGTAAACAATTCCTTCAAGTTTGATTTTTCCAGAAACTTTTGGATCTCTATCATAAACTCCAGAAACATTAGCAGCCTTAAATGTATCATTTGGTAAATCGTTTTCTAATTCAATGTGTCCTTTTATACCACCGTTAATATAAACACTATTGTCTGTGGAACTATTCCAATAGAATGGAGCAATTTTTGCTTCTGGTTTTTCAGGGTCACTTTCAAGATTTGTTACAGGAATCTTTAATAATGCCCACTGACTGTTTGTTCCCTGTGTTGTTTCTTCTGTTTTATCCCAGAATGTAATAGAAATATTTCCAGAAGTTATAGAATTAAGGACTATTCCACCAAAACTACTAATTTGCTCTGTAATTGAATATTCTCCAACATTTTTTGTTTTGTCAGAGATAGCCGATGTTGTAGTCATCGCTGTAACATCGCCAGTTGTCTTTGTTGCTGTTGCTAGATTTGCTGGATATTCAAGAATATATCCAAGTTCAGTATTTCCACCAACAAATTCTGGAATGATACAAAGGCCGTCAATTACTTTGAATTCATTTGAATTAAGCGTAACATCAGACTGCGCTTTGCCGCTATTTGGGTTTAATGCTGAATAATAACTGAATTCACCAAAGGCTTTTCCGTCTTTTGTATCTTTTTCATCATCTCCAGTTGTAACAGGGGCTGAGTTTGCGTTCCAGTCATAATAACCGTTGTCATTTAAGTCTGTAGCCAAAAGAACTTTTGCAATACGAGGACGCTTATTTTCTACACGAGTAGCAATATGTCCCCGTGAAATATTTCCTGCGTTATCAATTGCTACTACATGAATTGTAATTGGGCCATCAGGAATATTTGTAGAATCAACACTTGCAGTCCAGTTATAACTTGAACCAATCAACTGAATTGTTTCTACCATTTCATCGCCATCATCGTTCATTACAGAATTATCATCCCCTAATGATTCAATAATCTGATGGTCAACAACTTGTGCAAGAACAATTTCGGCAGTAGTAAATGATGTAGAAGCTGTTGGACTGAATTTAACTGTTGTTCCATTTACTTCTGTAATTTGACTATATCCACCAGCAATTTTAATCAATCCACCTTTGCGTACATTAGGGTTTGCAGATGAAATTGTAATTGCGTCATCACTGTCTCGTAAATTATCAGTTACATACATTACAGCAAGTCCATCATCGTTTATGTATTTTGAACCATTTATTGCTGCTTTAGAACTAATTACTGTTTTATTGTCTGGATTAGAAACTTCTAACATTGGGTTGTAAATTCTTCTTTCTGAAGAACCGTTGCGTTCAAAGTAGAATGCTAAATGAGCAAGTCCACTTCCGCCTTCTGAAACAACATCACCAAATGTAAAGAAATTATTATTGTTTACAACAGTTCCGTTTGCATCACCTGTGCCAATAACTTTTCCAACACTCTTTAATCTTAATTTATCACCAACATTTAATGATTCAGAGTTATTTGTTGTATACAAACTTGGTGCTGAACTATCAATGTTAATAGTAATATTTGAAGTTGTTTCTGCGTGATTTTCATCAATTGCTTTTATTGCATAAGAAATTACACCACTCTGATTTGTCACCAAAGGAATTTGCAATTTGTAATCGCCTTCATTTGGATGTTGATCTTGCACATTAAGATTTATTGTATTTGTTGTTGTAGATTCAAGTTTTGTAAATGAAACTGTAGCAATTGACTCATTATCGTGAATATCACCCACTAAGAACCATTTTCCGTTTGTAGCTACAGAAACATCACTAATGTACATTCCTGCAATATATTCGCGTTCTGTAACAGGAACAGAATCTGCTGTAGGATTTGCTACATTTTTACCATACTGAACAACTTTTAAGTTTTTAATTGTAGGAGTTTGACTATCAATTGTTACTGTAATTGGGTCAGAATAATCACGAGTTTGACCTTCATCATCAACTGCACGAACTCTAATTCTTAAGTATGTTTTTTCATTAACTGTAGGAATAAGAGCTGAATTAATAGACAATTTCCAACTGTTTGTTCCGCTTGCACGAATATACCAATCGTTTTTATTATTTCCTGAGCTAGGGAATAAACTTCCTGCTTCCAAATCTTGGCTTATCCAAGTAGACATCGTATTAATATCGTTTTCATCAAAATTGCCGTCGTTATTTGCGTCAATTTGAATACATACTTCGCTTACACTAACATTGTCACTTGCACCACCATAGATTGTTACTAAACCACTTGTTGTAGCACCATTTTCTGGAGAATTAATCCATGCCTTTGGTTTTCCGCCATCAGAATCAACAAGAACATACTGGTCTTTTATGATTGCTTCGTTTCCGCAAGAATCTGTTGCTTTAAAGTACATAGGAACTTTGTAAATATTTTCTGTTCCATGTTTAGAAATGTTGTAAACATCGTCCCCACCAGCGTCTTTTGCGTTTGCGTAATAAACTAAACTGTCTGATGAATCAGGAGCACCTGAAGCAAATTTAATTTCCCAAGAAGCTGCTGTTCCAACATCTTTCCATTCGTGTTCATCATTTTGTGTTGATTTTTTTGGAATTGCCCACTGCAATTTCTTAATTGATGAATAATTATCCTGAATAATACCTTTTACAGAAATTGCTGAAGAAACTGCATCAGAAAGTGCTGTTGTTGGTGTAATAATTTTTACTGTTGGAGCAGTTGTATCAATTATTACATTTGTCATGTTTTTATTTTCAAGACCAGAAGAATCTTTTGCTGTTACTGAAATTTGAACAGTTCCTTCTGCTAATGAAGAAGCTTTTACTGGAGTAAATGTATATTCGTATGTTGTTCCTTCTGTTGTTGTTGATTTTAATGTTGGTGCAGCGCCTGTAACAGTAATTTCAACTGGATTTGCATTCATTTCAACTGATTCTTTTACGATTGCTTTAATCCAAATGTATTGTTCACCACCAAAGATATTGTCTTTGTCGTCCCAATTTTCTACTGCATCTGCTGTTCCGTGAGCTGCTTTAATTTCAATTGCAGGAGGAGTAATGTCGTATGTAAATGCAATTCCTGTTGTGTTATCAGTTTTGCTTAATACGCTGTCTGACAAATACATTCTGTTTAATTGTGAAGAATCTTTTGTACAGAATTTTCCATTTTTGGAATCTATTACATAGAAATACCAGGATTGTGGGCCTTCTGTTTCATCGTTTGATAATTCAGCAGTCCAGATTCCTGTTCCTTTTTCTACTTTAATTTCTTTCCATGGGTTGCTTCCGTCTGGAACTAAACCATTTGTATATTTTGATGTTGCAATTCTATAAAGTTTAGATACATCTCCGTCATCATCAGAAATTACACCCATTACCTTGTTGGAACTAATTGCACTTGCTGAAATATTAATGTTTGTAAGTTTAATTTCTGGGCGGTCTGCATTTTGATTAATTGTTAATTTGTAATCAGCAGATGTTCCTAAGTTTGCAGCTTTGTCTGTAAACTTAACTCTAAAATTAACAACTTGTGGTTCTGTAGTATTGTGAATCTTTGTTGTATCCACATCTGTGATTGTCCAAGATTGACCGTCTAATGTAGCAGTTGTTCCTGTAATTGCTGTCCAACTTGTTCCATCTATTGAATATTCCAAAACTGGTTTTGCACTATCTGCAATATTTGAATCTTGAACTGTTCCCACAAATGTAACTGCTTTATTTACAACTGAATCAGCTACAGGAGAAGTAATTTTTACTGTTGGATTTGTGCTATCTACAATAAATGCAGAAGCTGCTTCTATAACATCTGTTTTGTTGCCTGCAACATCTTCTGCTTGTAAGTAAATTTTGTATTCACCGTCAGCAAATGAAGATAAAGCAAAATCATATTTGCTTGCAATATCTTTTGCATTTTCACCGTCAATCTGAACTGCACCACTTAAATTGTTTTTGGTTCCAATTTTGATTGATTTAATTCCGCTTGTTGCATCTTTTGATGAATAAGTAATTTCAAGTGATTTGTTCTTATTCAAAACTTGATCTGCCACAATTGAAACTGTTGTATCTGTAGGAGCAATTGTATCTATTTTAAAATTTATGGAATCTGTTTTTTCGTTTCCAACTTTGTCTGAAACTGTTACTGTTACAAGAGTTGATTTTTCTTCTGGAAGGTCAAATGTTGTTTTATATAAAATCCACTCTTTTGTAGCAGCTTTCTCATCTCCGTTTTCATCACAAGAAGCACCGCGTGCAAAATATGGATTCTCACCGTTTTTAAATGAATATTTTACGGAATCAATGTCACTTGCATAACCATTAGTTTTTGGATCCTGTACAATATAAACTAATGTCTGAGATGTTGAATTAAGCCATTTATCAGCAATACTTTGTGTATAGGCATTCTTGTGGAGCTCTGGCAGAGTATCATCAACATTCCATTTAAGATCAATTGACACAGATACATCTGTTGTATCAGTTGCAATATAGCGGAAATTCTTAATGCCTTCCTGCATTTTGTCTTTAGGAACAATTTCTTGCCACTGAACATAATTACCGTCTTTTTTAATTGTAATGGTATTTGGGTTTTCTTCTGTTGCATCGTTTTTATATGATGACACTGGAGAACCTTTTTTAACCCATTCACCATTTTTATCTTGAGTAATTTCATAGCGTTCAATAGATTTTATTTTCTCTTCTGCAGAAACCGTAACAATTCCCGTAATCGTTGTTTCAACTTTTTGAGTTGAACATTCATCGTTTATAATGTTAGCGCTATCAAACTTGATATTAAAATTACTGTCACTTACGGCAATATAATTTGTCGTTTCTGATTTCCGATAAGTTTTCACTTTCTCAGCATCTTCACGACCAGAAGCTTTTTTATACTCAACATCAACTGCTTCTACTTTCAAAACATACATTCCCTCTTTCTTTGGGAGAATATAATTTACAAGCGCTGTTGTAGAGCCGTCAAATTTATAAATGACAGGATTTATAGGCTCTTTCTGATTTTCCTGAATCTGAACTGCATTTTCAGGTTTAGAAGCGTCAACAGGCTCTCCATTTTTATCGAGCAAAGTAATTGTAACGTTTTCAAGTCCGTCATCATCTGTAAAATTGAAAACTGCTTTATTATTCGTTTCAACACCGAATGTATTCTGTGTTTTGTTAACTTTATCGAAGTCTTTGATTACAGTTGAATCTTTTCCATTTGAGAATTTAATTACAGGCTTATCGGTACTCTGGTCAATCGTATATTGTTCAGAATCAGAAGATTCATTTCCTGCTTCATCCACTGCCGTAAGAGTAAAATCTACTTCGTCGTCACTAAACATCGTCGTGTCTATCTTCTCTTCAAAGGATGCTTCTGAATAGGTATGCGTTTCCGTCTTTCCGGCTTTGTCTTTTACGGTAAGAACAAGTGACTTTAAGTTCTTTTCCGTAACCTTACCGCTTACCGTAACAGTTCCGTTGATTTTCTTTTCTGAAACATTACCGCTTTCATCAAGTTTCTTTTCTGCAACAGGATCAACATTTGTAATCACAGGAACAGGTTTTGCATTGTCAAGATAAATGTTTCGTTCTATAAAACTTTCTGTATTTGAATCATCCTGAACAGTAACTTTTATTGCATAACTGAAAATTTCACCGTCACCAGGATTTACAGAAGTATAACCGTCTTCAAGGTTTACAATTCCGTCTTTTACACTGCATGAATATGAAACACCTGGAAGACCAAAACCAGAGTCTGAAACTGCATTTCCTGAAATCTCGCCGACTTTTTTAAACTTTCCGTTTTCGTCAGTTTTTAAAGTATCATAAACGACAATTTCGTATTTTACAGAAGCAATTTTTGATTCATCGCTCTCAGCAGTTCCTTTTATAACAAGTGAAGAATTTTCCTTGATTACAAGACCATCTGAAGCAGGTTCTGAGATGTAAACTTTTGGAAGCTTTCCGGAAGGAATTCCTGTAAATCCGTAAACAGTGTCGTTCGAAGTCTGAAGGTCAAGATTGTCTAAATCTTTTCCAGATGCGGCAAAAATATACATCTGTCCGCTTGAAATTGCTTCCGGGAGTAAAACGGCTTGTGTAAATGTTGCAACAGAACCTTTTGAATAAGATGTTCCGTCAAAAATAACTGAATATTTTTCACTGTAAGTTTTAGAACTTGCTTCTGGATTATCGTAGATTTTCTGAATTTCATCTTGAGTTAAGGCATCTTTTTCAAACGGCCCAAAAAGATATAATTTAAATGTTTCTGGAGAAACAGAAGTTCCGTTTAATCCCGCCTGAACCTGAAATGTTACAGTCTGATTTTTAGAACCTGAATTTGATGCAAAATTTAATTCTTTGACATCGTAACCGTTTATGCTGTAAATTGGGTTTGCTTTTTTATTTAACGAAAATGCAAGTTTAGTTTCTTTTGTGTCAATAATTTTTTCATTTAATATAGAAAGAACAGGATCGTTTTTTGTTGTTCCGTTTAAAATGTCTTTAATTCCACCGGCTTCAAGCTGATATTCACTGTCGGCACCCATCAAAAGAGAATAAATGCTGTCGTTTAAATAAAGTTTTGTAGTTTTATTTCCTTCTGTTGTATTTACGACTTCTTTTTTAGAATCAAAATTAGGCTCATTCCATTCTTTTGCTGAATCTTCGATTTCAATAGTACAGGTGAAAACTTTGTCGCCTTCGGTGTTTTCTCCATAAATGTTTATGTAATTTTTATAAAGGATTTCTTCTTCTGGAGAAAGGTTTTCTTTTGTAAAATATCGCGCAGCATTAACAGTTGTTCCACCGGAAATATCAACTTTAGAAAATGTCCAGATTTCGTTTCCAGTAATTTTGCTTCCGTCCTGGTCAAAAACAGAAACTTTCATAGAGTTCAACGGCGCGTGGTCGTCTGCAATCTTTCCGCTGATTTTAAAAATTGAACCGTATTCAGTTGCATTTTCTGTGTCTGTTACAACCGGACTTGAAATAATGAATACAGGCGGAGTGTTGTCGATTTCATAAGTGCGCGAAATTCCGTCTGACTGCCTGTTTGAACTGTCTATCGCAACGGCTTTTATTTCGTATTTACCGTCTGCAAATGGAAATACTTTTTCCTGAAGAGCTGTAGGCGCTTTACCATCCTGAACCTCGTTTAAAATGCAAGTCCACTTACCGCCGTCTAAAAGTTTTGCTTCGTATTCTTTAACAAAACTAGCGTCATCGTTTTTGCGTACGGTTACGAAAACTTTTGAAACGCCTTTATCGTCTGCGCAAACTCCTGCGAATGTGAATGCGCCGCGGATAACAGAACCGTTCGGCGGATAAGTGATTTCTACGCTAGGATTTTCCGTGTCAACAGATTCACCGAGCCCTACTTCACATGAAGAAAAAATTAAAATTGAAATTAAACTGAATAATAAGATTGACTTTGAAATAACTGAATAAAAACATTTTTTTAAATTCATAAAGCACTCCCATAAAAAGTCTGTAAGCCAAAAGCATTCACCTTGAAGTTTAAACATTCAGGCTAAATCCATGAAGCAAACTCTTTACGATATTTTAAAATTCTTACTTACAATTTTATCTTGAAATTTCAAATAAGTAAAATTTTATTTTTAAAAAGAAAAAAAACGAGTAATGAGAAAAAAATTATAGAAACTTTTAAAAACTTCTGTTTTTAAAACATAAATTTACAGGACATATTTTTCAAGGAAATCAGAAATTCCGTCGTGATTGTTGTCCTTCTCAGTGATAAAATCTGCCTGTTCTTTTATATAATCAAGGGCATTCTGCATTGCAACACCGAAACCGCACATTTTTATCATCTGTTCGTCGTTCATGCTGTCACCAAAAGCCATTGTTTTTTCTTTTGGAATGGAAAGTTTTTCTGCAAGAGAAAGAATTGCCTTTCCTTTTCCAACGCCTTTCGGCATAATTTCAAGAAAAAAAGGCTTGCTGATAAAAATATCTGCTTTATCACCGATTTTTTCACAGAGAAAATCTTTCAGGCTGGAAACTTTTTCAGGTTCAGAAGGAACAAGCATTTTTGGGAAAGGATTATTTAAATATTCTTCAAAATCTTCTTTTATGTCGAATTTTAAATTGCAAAGTTCAGCATCCATTCTTGCCCATGACGAATCCTGCCAGGAATAAATCGTATCAGGCTCATATACAATAGAACACATTCCCCGTTTTTTTGCTTCTGTATATACATATTTTAAAATTTCTGAAGGAACGCTCTGACGGGAAATTTCACGATTCTCCTGTAAATCCCAGATACTTGAACCATTGAATGCAATCATGTATTTTCCATAAGATTCGTTTTTAATGTCAAGTTGCTTTACAAAAGGCATAATTCCGTTGTGAGCGCGCCCCGAACATAAAAGCACATAAATTCCTTTTTTGCAGGCTTTTTTTAATGTTTCAACAGTTTTTGGTGTAATAATGCAATCTTTATTTAAAAGCGTATCGTCAAGGTCAAGTGCGATAAGCTTAACATCTAATTTTGATTCTGGAAGTTTCGTTAAAGTCATAGAAGAACTTTACACAAGAAAATGAAAAAAATCAATTACAGAGAAAAATCTCATAAGAAGGAAAATCAAAACACTGCCTTTAAACAAAAAAAACGAACCACCTTGAAAGATGATTCGTTTTATGCGGCGAACAGGACTTGAACCTGCACAGCTTTCGCCATAAGGACCTCAACCTTACGTGTCTACCAATTCCGCCATCGCCGCGTGTGATAAACAATATACATGTTATTTTTTATTTTGTCAATGCACTTTTTAAGAATTCAAGAAAAATCAGTCAAAATATTTTTAAAAACTTCCTGATAATCCGCCCTGCTTTACCTGAAAATGGCTGAACTCAAGGCTGAATGTAGCGCGTCCTTGTGTTGCAGAACGAAGGTTTGTGCTGAAACCAAACATTTTTGCCATTGGAGCCTGCGCATGAATTACTTCGCCTGAAACTTTTGAATCTTGACCTAAAATAATTCCGCCGCGGCTAGTCATCTGACTCATCGCATCCCCGACAAATTCTTTTGGACAGGAAATATCGACATTCATAACCGGTTCAAGAAGTTCAGGTTTTGCAAGGTTACAAACTTTATCAAACGCCTGTGCACAACATGCCTCAAAAGCAAAAGTTGAAGCAGTTTCTTCATTATATACGATGTCTGTAACAGTAATTTTTACATCCGTGCAAGGATAGCCCCAGTTAATTCCAGAATCAAGGGAAGAAGTAAATGCGTGCCTTACCGCTTCATAAATTTCTTCAGGGATTTCCTGATTATGAACAAGACAAGTGTAAGAATTTCCTTCACCGCGCAAAGCCTGTTCAACTTTTACGCTGACCTGAGCCTCAACCTGCTTTCCACCAAGGATTTTTTCAAATGATTCTGTGTGTTCTGCAGAAGAAGTAACAGATTCCCTGTATGTAACCTGAGGAGAACCGACTTTGCAATTTACTTTAAAATCGTCTTTCATTCTTGTAACAAGGACATCAAGGTGAAGTTCGCCCATTCCACTGATTATAAGCTGTCCTGTTTCTGCATCTTCGTGATATGTAAAAGTAGGATCTTCTTTTGAAAGAATTGCAAGAGTTTCGTTCATTTTATCGCGTTCGCTCATGCTTTCACATTCAAGCGAAACTGAAATTACCGGCTGTGGGAAAACTGGTTCTTCAAGCAGAACCGGAAAACCTTCGCTTCCGATTGAATCTCCTGTCTGGCTCAATTTTAAACCGACGAAAACTGCAATGTCACCGGCTGTGATTTCAGACAGCGGTTCGCTTTTATCGGCGTGCATTCTTAAAATTCTGTTAACTCTTTCGCGTTTCTTCTTGCTTGCGTTGTAAATTTGAGTTCCGGCTGAAATTTTTCCTGAATACATCCTTACATAGCAGAGAGAACCCATTTCCCTGTCGTACTGAATTTTAAATACGAGTCCTAAAGCCTGTTTTGAAACATCGCACGGAATTTCTACTGGCACTTCTTCGTTCTTTTTAATATGAATGCCTTTTGCAGGCGGAACTTCTTTTGGAGACGGAAGATAATCTACGATTGCATCGATCAAAGGCTGAACACCCTGATTATGCCGGGCAGAACCCATGACAAACGGAACAAAAGAACGGTTTATTGTGCCTTTGCGGATTGCTTTTTTTATTTTATCATCTGAAATTGTTCCGCCTTCAAGGTAAATTTCTGCAAGTTCATCATCACTTCCGGCAACAGTTTCGATTAATTTTTCACGCCAGAGAGACGCTTCTTCAAGGCGGCTTGAATCGATTTCTGATTCTACGACATTTTCACCTTCATCGCCTTCAAAACGCAATTCCTTCATTTTTAAAAGATCGATTACACCTTCAAAAGCAGGACCTTCACCGATTGGAATCTGAAGTGCAAGCGGTTCTACAGAAAATTTTTCCTGAACATCTTTCATTGAACCGAAAAAATCCGCTCCGATTCTGTCCATTTTATTCATAAAGCAAAGACGCGGAACTTTAAACTCATCGGCTTGTTTCCAGACTGTTTCCGTCTGAGGCTGAACTCCGTCTACTGCACAGATTACCGCAACCGCTCCATCCAAAACACGAAGAGATCTTTCAACTTCAGCAGTAAAATCAACATGACCGGGTGTATCTATAATATTAATCTGATGATTTTTCCATGTTGTTGTAGTTGCCGCAGAACAAATTGTAATTCCCCTTTCCTGCTCCTGCGTCATCCAGTCCATAGTTGCCTGACCGTCATCGATTTCACCGATTTTATGAATTTTTCCAGTATAAAAAAGAATTCTCTCTGTTGTAGTAGTTTTTCCGGCATCGATGTGCGCCATAATTCCGATATTACGCATGTTGTCAAGATTTACTGGCATTTTTTTCTCCAAAATAAAAACTAAAATATCATTTAAATGGCATTATACGCTTCTGAATGATACTTTTAAATTTAAAATGACATAAAATTAAAAATCAAAAGTAATTATAGTGTTTTTAAGGAACATTCACAATACAACCTGAAAAAAGATATTCATCAAAATAATTTAAAATCTGCCTTTTAAAATTCAACAGGAGTTAAATTTGATGCGATAAAAAGTTCATCCTGATACCAGTCGAGTTTTAACCCAAACTGTTCCTGTGAAAATCCGTCTGCAACAAATTTAAACTGATAAATTTTTCCGCCGGTAAGTTTTTCAGGAGGATAGTCTTCAAGCAAAATCCACGCATTTTTTTCAGAAAGAACATAAACTTTTACAGAAGAAGTAATTTCTTCTCCTGTTTTTGAATTATACGCATGCGGCATAACTTTTACAGTTCGTTTCATGTTCTTTAAAAAATCGTACTTTATATTTAAATCTTTTCCGGAAACTTCAAAAGATTTCCAGTAAATGTACGGTCCGATTACGATTTTTGCCCTGTATTTTCCAGGTCTTAAATAAACCGGCGGCGACTTGTATTTTTTATTCAGAATATTCTTTTTGGAATTTGAAGATTCCTGAATTTCGTTAAAAGTTCTTCGACATGTTTTTCCATTTAAGACATCAATTACATTCGGAATTTTGTTTCCGTCGTTCTCATAGAAAAAAACTGAAGCCGGAAGGAAAGAACCTTCTGCGCTCGTAACAGGCATTTCCATTTCAACAGTAACAGGAGAATAAAATGCCCTCAGAACAGTTTTGTGAATCCAGCCCTTCATCCAGCTGAACGCAAAAAACGCAATAAACAGAACTGAAAGCGAAACTGAAATAGTTATGTTGCGTTTTTTAATGTCTTTTCTAATATAAGGTTCTTCTTTAAGAGGTTTTGGACTTATGACAAGTTTTGCAAGCTGAACTCTTAGCGCATGAACATCGTAATGCTTTAAATAAGATTTTACCTTTTTTAAAATCGGATTAATCGACTGAAACCTGTGATTTGGTTTTGGTTTAAGCATTTTTTTAATCAAATGACAAACGCACCACGGAATCGTCTTGTCGATTTTTCGCGGAGAAATGTATTTTCCTTTTTTGATTGTATTTAAAGTTTCAACAGACAGCGTTCCTGGATAAGGTTTTGTTCCCGTAACCATTTCATAAAGCATAATTCCCAGAGCGTAAATGTCTGCCCTTTGGTCAACGCTTGCACTGTTTTCAAACTGTTCAGGAGGCATATACGCAGGAGTTCCGAGTGCTACGCCGCTTTGAGTAATGTCGTCGCCTTTTTCTGTATCAGTTGCAATTCCAAAATCGGCAAGTTTTATTTCTGCACGCTTTGAAATCAAAATATTTCCAGGTTTTATGTCGCGGTGAACAATATCTTTTGAATGAGCATATTTTAAAGCAAAACAACAGTCCTGAAGAATCAGAAGCGCAATCTGCGGACTTAAAATCGTCTGTTTTCTTAAAAGTTTATCAAGGGCAAGACCGTCAACAAGTTCTTCAACCATATAACGATAACCGCCTTCCTGAAAATAATCAAAAAGGTGAACGATATTCGGGCACTGCAAATCAAGAAGAATCTGCGCCTCCCTTTTAAAACGCTCAATATTTATAGAATTTTTGCGCGCAGTCATTTTTTTTATGACAACCTGCCGCTTTAGAGACGGATGGACAGCTTTGTAAACTACACCCATTCCACCTTTTGCAATAATTCCCGAAACCTTGTATTTTCCGATTTCTTCAGGAAACTGTTCTGCCATACTACCTCCAGAAAAAAATCAATTTATGGAACCTCTAAAAAATTCAGGTTTTTAGAAGTAACTTTATTTTAAATTTGGGCGGCTTTTTGAAGAAACTTCAAAAATCAGGCTATACGACCTTCGCGGAAAACCGCTCATCCCTCACACAGTTCGGGACTGGATTTACCAGGGTCTTCTATCCTTGCCGCAAAAATCATTCTGCAACAGAAACAATATCATTGTCAGGATTAAAAAACCTGTCCGTATACACAAGCGCAATATTCTGTTCTTCAGGATTGTGAATCTGAATGAATTTTCCGTTTTGCCTCAAACAATATTTTCCAGAAACAGGACGATGCCCTGCAAAATAAAAAAGATTATCGCTTGACTTTTTGCGCGTAAACTCAAGAAGCATTTTTTCAACGCCTCCATCTTCTGCAATATCGTTCTGCGTCCATGTAAGCGATTTTACAACATTCTCTGAAAAACGGCCGTTTATCACCTCGCTCCTTGTAAACGGTTTTAAAGGTTCTGCATGGCTTATAACGCATGTTGGAAAGGATGCCAGAAGCGGAAGAGAAGTTTCCCAATAACTTATCATCATAAGAATGTCGTCACCGTAAAAATCCTGAATAAAATGGCGAACCATTTCACCTTCCTGCGCAAATTTTCTAAAAGGAAAATCTCCGGCAGAATAAACATTCATTATATTTTCATGATTTCCTTTTAAAAAGTGAAAGAATTTTGGAAACGCGATTTTTAATTCCATAAGCGAACACAAAAGATTCATATTTTCAATCATTTCTTCTTTCATGTTTTTACCTGAAAAAATTCCGTTTGAAAATTCTTCAAAAGCTAGAATCCAACGGTTTCTGCCCCGCAATTCAGAATGAAGGGCATCTCCTACGCATACAATTCTTATGCTTTTTTTTTCAAGCGCTTCAAAAACCGTTTTGCCAGTCAGTTCAGGAAAAAGAAAACCGTCTGGCGGCACAAAATCAAGAATGTGTTTTAGAAAATAAGTGCGCCCGTGAATATCAGGAACAATTATGAGCGGAAGATTTTTTTTGTAATTTGAAAAATCAATAAGTCCGCCCGGTTGTCCGCCTTTTGACCAGGGTCTATAGACTTTTGGTTCATTTTCCAAAACAGACGAAGCATTATCTGCAAGAGAAAAAACTTCATCATGAGTTGGGAAATTTTTTAGAGAAAAATAATCTTCAAGGCGTTCTTTTAACTTTTTATGCACTTTACGAAATTACAAAACTCATGTTTCCGATTGTGACTTTATCACCGGAACTTAGGCGGACATATTTACCTTCAGGAATTTTCTGACCGTTTAAAAATGTTCCGTTTGTGCTGTTTTCATCTTTCAGAAAATACGCATCTTTAATTTTTTGAATAATCGCATGATGCCGGCTTGCAAGTTTGTTGTCTACGACAATATCGTTGTCAGATTCCCGACCGATAGAAATTTTTGCAACGAGCTGAATCTTTTTTTTATTGAACATAAGGTAAGAAACAGGTTTTGTGTCAGCAAGTGCTCCAAGATGACGGCCGACAGGGCTTGTATTTGCAATAGTTTTATCTTCCATATAAAATATTATACATTTAAATTTTATGAATGACAAACATTTTTCATTTTAATTTTACTCTTGGGTTAACAGACTCTTTTTTTTCTTCTATAATATTTTTATGAATGATATAAAAGCAGTTATTTTTGACATGGACGGAGTTCTTCTTGATTCTGAGTCACTTTCAGACAAAACATGGGAAAAAGCGGCAGAAGATTTTAAAATCAGTCTTTCAACGGAAACACTAAATAAATGCCGCGGAAGAAACAAAAATGACACAATCCAGATTTTAAAAGACTTTTACGGTTCTGACTTTCCTTCACATCAATTTTTAGAAAGAACCAGCGAACTTTTTTACCAGATGGAACAAAATGGTCTTCTTCATTTAATGCCGTATGCAAAAGAATGTCTTGAATATTTAAAATCAAAATACAGACTCGCACTCGCTTCTTCAACAAGAAAAGAATCCGTTTACCGGCAACTTAAAAATTTAGGACTTTTCTCATATTTTGAAACTCTTACAACAGGCGATATGGTAATTCATTCAAAGCCAGAGCCGGAAATTTACACAATCGCCTGTAAATCAATCAACGAAAATCCTGAAAACTGCATTGCAATCGAAGACAGCCCCAATGGAATAAAAAGTGCATTCAGCGCAGGATTAAAAACCATAATGGTTCCAGACAGAATAAAACCCACAAGCGAAATCGAAAAACTCTGCTGGAAAATCGTTCCATCGTTAAACCAGATAAAAGAAATTCTGTAAAAAAAGGGCTTTCTTCAATAGAAAAAAGCCCGCTGTTTATTAAACTTTAACCTAAAATAAAATTCTTCTAAAACGATTTTAAAGTTCTTTCGATTCTTTCAAGTGATTTTTCAACACCAAGAATGAGAATTGAACCCATAAGAGGAGGAGATACCCGGCTTCCTGTAACTGCCATACGAATTGGCATCATAAAGTCTCCAAGTTTTATTCCCAAATCTTCTGCCATTTTTTTTGCAAGATTTTCCTGTTCTTCGTGAGAAAGCTCTGGAAGCGCTTTTACAAAGTCTTTTGCTTTTTCAAGAACTTCTTTTGTCTTAGCATTATCAAGTTTTTTTGGAATAATCTGCTCAACTGGCGGCACAGCAGGTTCTGTAAACAAAAAGTGAACCATTTCTGCGGCATCAGTAAGATATTTTAAGCGTTCCTTGATTAAAGGCATCAAAGACAGAAGTTTTTCTTTTACATCAGAAGAGGACATATTCATTGATTTATCAACACAAAATGGCTCTCCGTCCTCTCCAAGCGCAACTCCAGAATATTCAGGTCCGACTTTTGGAGCCGGCTGAGGGTTTTCAGGATTAATTTCAAGCGCTGCATCTCCTGTTCCAGTTATAAAAGGAAGTGTCCACTTATAAAGTTCTTCATCGGAAAGCATTCGGATATAATTTCCGTTGAAATATTCAAGCTTTTTGTAATCGAAAACTGCCGGCGCTTTGTTTAAATGTTCAAGGCTGAAAGAAGAAGCAAGTTCATCAAGCGTATAAAATTCTTTACCCTCTTCGTAAGAACAGCCTAAAAGCGCAACATAATTTACGATTGCCTGAGGAAGATAACCGCGCGCACGGAATTCGTTTACAGAAGTTGAACCATGGCGTTTTGAAAGTTTTTTACCGTCGCTGCCGTTTACCATTGGAAGATGACAGAATTCTGGATGCTCCCAGCCGAAAGATTTATACATCTGAACATGAAGCGGTGTTGAAGGAATCCATTCCTGAGCACGCATTACATGACTTATCTTCATCATGTGATCATCTACGATATTTGCAAGATGATAAGTAGGGAAACCGTCTGACTTTAATAATACAGGATCCGGAGAAATATCTTCGTTTTTCCATTCGATATCGCCTAAAATATGATCATGGAAAACAGTTTTTCCTTCCATTGGAACTTTAAGCCGGATTACATAAGGTTTACCTTCTGCAAGATTTTTCTGAACTTCTTCAGGAGTTAAATGACGGCAGTTTCTGTCATAACCAGGAGCCATTTTATTTTCAGTCTGAATTTTTCTGATTCTTTCAAGGCGTTCTGCATCACAGAAACAGTAATACGCTTCGCCATTTTCTATTAATTTTTGAGCATACTTCTTGTAAAGTTCAAATCGCTCTGACTGAACATAAGGTCCGTATTCACCGCCTTTATCGCCACCTTCGTCCCATTTAATTCCAAGCCATGCCATTGTATCGTAAAGATTTTTTACATATTTTTCATCGTAACGGGTACGGTCAGTATCTTCGAGACGAAGAATGAATTTTCCGCCTTTTGATTTTGCAAAAAGATAATTAAAAAGTGCCGTACGCACTCCACCGATGTGCTGCAATCCTGTAGGACTTGGAGCATATCGAACTCTGACTTCTTTTTCAGACATATTTATACCTTCCAATAAAATTATTTTAAACGATTATTAAAGGAAAAAAGCGTTTTGAGATTCCCTTTAAAGATTTTTTTATTATATTAAAAAAATTAAGTCTAGGGAATCTCTTAAAAAATTATTTTCACTTGTTTTCATTTTACCATCACGATTCCAGAATCTGTTTTCCCGAAAGAATTTTCAAAGGCGTCTTTTATTGTAAATGAAATTTTAAAACCTGAATTTTCATAAATATGCCGGGCAGAAAGCCATGTTTCGTTTACAAGAAGAATTGTTTTTTCCAGAAAAATTCCGTCATTTTTTAAAAGCTTTTCAATAAAATTAAGAGAATCCTGAAAAAGTTTTTTTCCGATTCCTTTTCCACGCATCTTTTTTAAAATTGCAAACGAAGAAATATAAAGATTTTTACCGTCTTCAAAGAAAAAATCTTCGATGTTATGTCCTATTTTAAAAGAAGAAAAATCTCTTGGAAAATCTTTCCACAATTCGCTTGAAAAATAACCGAAAACTTCCCCGGAAGAAATATCTTCAAAAACTAAAAAACCTTTCTGAAAAAACTGAAGCCTTTTTTCAAAAACTTCTAGTTTTTCCGAAATCTGAGGAATAAAAGATTCGCTTTCAATCTGCATGATTTTATCTAAATCGCTTTTCTGCGCATTTCTGATTCTGTACATAAAAAAATTATGAAGGGAATAAAAATATTTTTCAAGTGAACTAAAAAAATGCACCCCAAACAGAATAGTTCAGGATGCATTTATAATTAATTGAAAATAAGTTTTTCGCCGTCTGAAGAAACTTTTATCATCGAACCTTCAATATATTTTCCTTCTAGAAGTTCTTTTGAAAGAGGGTTTTCAAGATATGTCTGAACTGCCCTTTTTACAGGACGAGCCCCGAACGCCGGGTCATAACCTTTTTCAGAAAGAAATTCAACTGATTTTTCATCAAATTCGATTAAAAGCCTCTTTTCTGAAAGCCTTTTTCTTACGCGCTCAAGTTGAAGTTTGACGATTGAACCGATTGATTTTTTATCAAGTTTTTTAAACATGACAATTTCATCGATTCGGTTTAAAAATTCAGGACGGAAATGCTGTTTTAAAAGAACATCGATTTTTTCCTGAACCGCTTTACTCACGCAAGAATTTTCATCTTCCTGTGCCGTTGCAGAATCTTCCAAGATAAGATCGCTTCCAAGATTTGATGTCATGATGATAATTGTATTTTTAAAATCTACAACACGCCCCTGACCGTCTGTAAGCCGTCCGTCATCTAAAACCTGAAGAAGAACATTAAATACATCTGGATGCGCTTTTTCAATTTCGTCAAACAAAACTACGCTGTACGGTCTTCGCCTTACTGCTTCAGTAAGCTGTCCGCCTTCATCATAGCCCACATATCCCGGAGGAGCACCGATGAGCCGTGTAACACTGAATTTTTCCATGTATTCAGACATGTCAATTCGCGTAAGGGATTTTTCATCATTGAATAAAAAATCTGCGAGAGTCTTTGCAAGTTCAGTCTTTCCAACACCTGTAGGACCGATAAACAAAAACGAACCTAAAGGCTTATTCGGGTCGCTTAAACCGCTTCTGTTTCTGCGAATTGCATCACTTACAGCCTTCACGCCTTCTTTCTGCCCGATAACACGTCTGTGAAGAACATCTTCAAGCTGAAGATATTTTTGTTTTTCACTTGTCATCATTTTACTCACAGGAATTCCAGTCCAGCTGCTTACAACGCGCGCAATATCTTCTTCTGTAACTTCCTGGCGCAAAAGTGAAGTGCGTTCAGGATTTTCTTTTTTATCATTTTCCGCTTTTACAGCATCATCTAGTTCTTTTTGAATAGAAGGAATTATCGAATATTTTAATTCTGCGGCTTTGTTTAAATCTCCTTCGCGTTCAAATTTTTCCTGTTTAAACCTTGCATCTTCAAGCTGCTCTTTTAATTTTCTGCTTTTATCGATAGACGCTTTTTCATTCTGCCACTGCATTTTCATTGCATCGCGTTTTGAAGAGAGGTCTGCAAGTTCTTTTTCCAGTTTAGAAAGACGCTCTTTTGAAGCATCATCATCTTCTTTTGAAAGAGACTGTTTTTCTATAGAAAGCTGTAAGATTTTTCGCTCTATCTGATCAAGTTCTGTAGGCTGACTTTCGATTTCCATTTTTAATCTGGAAGCCGCTTCATCAACAAGGTCAATTGCCTTATCAGGTAAAAATCTTGTAGTTATATAACGGTCTGAAAGAATTACCGCTTCGACTAAGGCTTCATCATTTATGCGAACTCCGTGATGAATTTCATATTTTTCACGCAAACCACGCAGAATTGCAATCGTATCTTCAACAGTCGGCTCTGCACAGAAAACCTGCTGAAACCTTCGCTCAAGGGCAGCATCTTTTTCAATGTATTTTCTATACTCATCTAAAGTTGTTGCACCGATTACATGAAGTTCTCCACGGCTCAATGCAGGTTTTAAAAGATTGCTTGCATCCATTGAACCTTCTGAAGCGCCGGCTCCAACAATCGTATGAAGTTCATCGATAAAAAGAATAATCTGACCGTCTGATTTTGAAACTTCCTGAATAACAGCCTTTAATCTTTCTTCAAACTCGCCCCTGAATTTTGCACCGGCAACGAGGCTTCCCATATCAAGAGAAAGAAGTCTTTTGTCTTTTAAAGAATCAGGAACATCCTTTGAAGCAATTCGACGAGCAAGACCTTCTACAATTGCAGTTTTTCCGACACCAGGCTCACCGATTAAAACAGGATTATTTTTTGTACGACGACAAAGAACCTGCATAACACGCCTGATTTCTTCATCACGCCCGATTACAGGATCGATTTTATCCATTCTTGCTCTTGCTGTTAAATCAGTGCAATATTTTTCAAGAGATCTCATTTTTGATTCAGGGTCATTTGAATCAACAGTCTGATTTCCGCGCACAGCTTTAAGGCTTTCAAGAACAGAATTATAATTTATTCCGTTTTTACGAAGAAGTTCTCCAGCAGGACTTTCAGAATTTGTCATTGAAAGAAGAAGATGTTCACATGAAAGATACTGATCTTTCAATTTTGTCATTTCATCTTCTGCCTTTGCAAGAACTTTCTGAAGGGAATCTGAAAAACGCATCTGAGCATTTCCAGTTACTTTTGGATACGAAGCAAGTAAATCATCTACCTGTTTTTGCAAACCTTGAGCATTTACTCCTACACGCTCAATTATTGGAGAAACAATTCCGTCTTTTTGAGACAGTAATGATGAAAGAAGATGTTCCAATCCAATTTCGCTGTGATCATTTTTTTGTGCCAGGGCACTTGCATTTTGAAGCGCATCCTGAACTTTTAATGTAAATTTATCGTAATCCATACTTTTAAAATACGAATAAATTTTTTAAATGACAAGTTTTTTTTACAGATTTTTTACTGAAGAACAAGACGGTCTGTCGTAATTGAAGTTTTTCTGATTTGCCTGAATCGAAGATTTAAATCTTCTAATGTAAGGTTTTCTTTTTCTTTTCCTGAAATATCGAGAATAATTTCGCCTTTATCCATCATTATAAGCCTGTTCCCGTAAGAAATCGCGTGCTGCATATTGTGAGTAATCATCATAACCGTAAGATTGTACTCGTTTGCAAATTCTTTTGTAAGATTCATAACGATTTCTGCATTTGAAGGATCTAACGCCGCCGTATGTTCGTCTAAAAGAAGAATTTCAGGTTTTGACATTACAGCCATCAAAAGCGTAAGCGCCTGCCTTTGACCGCCTGAAAACTGCTCGACATTATCGTTTAAACGGTTTTCCAGATTCATATTGAGTTTTTCAAGTTCTTTTTTAAACTGATTTTTTACTTTTGCTGTCTGACTGAACCTTAAACCTTTCCAACCTTTTTTACTTGAAACTGTCATATTATCCAAAAGCGACATTCTTCCTGCCGTGCCCAAAAGCGGATTCTGAAAAATTCGACCTATAAATGCAGAACGCTTGTATTCAGGAAGTTTTGTAATATCTTTTCCACCTAAAAAAATCTTTCCAGCCGAAGGATTAAGATTTCCTGAAATTACATTAAATAAAGTTGATTTTCCCGCTCCGTTTGAACCGATTACAGTCACAAAATCGCCTTTTTCAACTTTTAAATTTATATTTTTTAGCGCTTTATTTTCGTCGAAAGTTCCTTGATTAAAAACAATTGAAACATCCTGAATTTCTAACATTTCTTTTTCCTTCCGTTTGAAATGATAAGGCAGATTATAATTAAAACACCAGTGATAAATTTTAAATCGTTACTTTCAAGACCTACAACATGCCCGTAACTTCTTCCAAAATACATTATTCCCCTGTAAATTATTGAACCGATTATTACGCGCAAAGTCTGAAGCTCAATTCTGTTTGAACGGATTATAAACTCACCAATCATTAAAGATGCAAGACCACTTACGATAATTCCAGTTCCACTTCCGACATCTGCAAAACCGCTGTACATAGAAGCAAAAGCACCTGCAAGAGAGGCAAGTCCGTCTCCTAGACAGACACCGATTGCCCTTACAATCTGCGGATTTACTCCCTGCGAAATTATCATCTGAGGATTTGCGCCTAATGCCCCCATCGCAATTCCAAGATCAGTGTGATAAAAAAGATTTAAAACGACAAGAAGAAAAATTATAAAAATCAAAACAAAAAGCAAAATTCCTAATTCAGGCGGAAGAAAAGATTTTTCTTCAAAAAATTCTGTAATCTGCGTGAATGGAGTTTTTATTTTCAAAAAAGAAAGATTTGCTCTGTTTCCCATTATACGCAAATTTACAGAATAAAGCATTGTCATAGTAAGAATTCCTGCAAGTAAATCAGGAATTCTTAATTTTGTATAAATTAAAGAAGTAAAAAGTCCTGCAAAAACTCCGCCTAAAAACGCAAATGTCAATGCAATTACAGGCGGAATACCCATACTCAAAGAAACTGCAAGAATACAGCCTCCCATTGGAAAAGCGCCATCAACCGTCATGTCACAGAAATTTAAAACACGGTACGACATAAAAACACCGAGAACCATTATTGCGTAAATAAAGCCTTCTGTAAGGATGCTGTAAATCATAATTATTTTTCCGTTAAAATTCCGTCTTTGATAATCATATTTGCAGAATCAAGATATTCCTTGGGAATTGTAATCGAACATTTTTCTGCGGCATCCAAATCGATAAGAAAATCTGTGTCACTTGGTTCTGTCATAAAGCGTACAGGAATATTTTCAGGTTTTTCACCAGCAAGAATTTTTACAACAATTTCGCCAGTTGCCCGACCTGCCTTGTAATAATTAAAACCGTTTGCCATAAAAATTCCGCCTTCTTTTGCAGCCGTAACATCTCCGCTGAACACAGGCTTTTTTGCTTTTGAAAAAACATCGATTAATGATGGAAGAGCGCTGAAAACAGTGTTGTCTGTCGTAAGGTAAATTCCGTCTACGCGACCGACAATTGTTTCAGAGGCTTGACGAACTTCACTTGACTGCGTAATCGCCTGAGTTACAAGAGTAAGTCCCGCTTCTTCACAGCCTTTTTTTACAAGATCCAAAGCGGAAACAGAATTTGCTTCGTTGCTGGTATAAATGTAGCCGAGTTTTTTAATTCCCGTTACTTTTGCAAAAAGTTTTATATGTTCAACAGTCGGAATTGCATCGCTCATTCCCGTAACATTATTCTTTCCGTGTTCAAGAGTATCTACAAGACCTGCACCTAAAGGATCTGTTACAGTCCCAAAAACTACAGGAATATCTTTTAGAGTTGTTGCAAGTGCGACAGCGACTGGAGTTGCAATCCCTACAGCGACATCGACTTTTTTCACTTTATACTGATTTGCAATCTGAACAGCAGTATTCGGGTCTCCGTTTGCATTCTGAAGGTCAAAAACTGCATTGATTTTATTTTCTTTTATTACATCCATTACGCCTTTTTCAATATCATCTAAAGCCGGATGCTGAATGATTTTAGCAATTCCGATTTTTATCTGTCCGTCTTTTTTTGAAGAACAGCCTGAAAACAAAACAGACAAAAATATAAGCGGAAAAACAAACGCAAAAAGATTTTTTTTCATATTTTACTCCTAAAGTTTGAAAGTTTAAAAAAAATATTCATAGAAATAAATTATAGAAATCTGTAAAAATTCAGTTTACAGAAATTTCTGTATAAATTTCTATTTGTAGTAACATATAGACTATAAAACATAACACCTTTGCTGTCAAACAAATAAAAATGATTAAAAGCTTTTGCTGCAAAGTTTTGCATAATAACCGCCAAGAGAAAGAAGTTCTTCGTGAGTTCCAATTTCAAGAATTCCTTTATCCCCAATTACGGCAATGCAATCTGAATTTTTTATTGTAGAAAGTCTGTGAGCAATAATCAGCGTTGTTCTGCCCTTTGAAAGATCATCGAAGGCTTTCTGAATTTTTATTTCAGTTGCAGTATCAAGCGCAGAAGTTGCTTCGTCTAAAATTAAAATCGGCGGATTTTTTAAAAAACATCTTGCAATTGAAACTCTTTGCTTTTGCCCGCCTACGGAACAACAGAAGAAATTGAGTTAAAAAATCAACTTATTGACCGTCGCTACAAATATGTTAAGCCTCGTGGAAAAGCAGCAGACATTAGGGGACTTAGCGGAACATGGGCAATGGATCCAAATTATGCTATAAAACTGGAAGCACTGCTTTTAAAACTGGAACAATTTTAATGAAAAATAAAAAGAACAATGAACTTGCTGTGTGCGGTTTTGCAGCAGTAAAAACTCTGGAAAAAATAAATTCCCAAAGAATTAAAAGACTTTATTTTACAGAAGAAAAAGCCCCGCTTTTTGCCGGACTTTGCAAAAAACTTGCAAAAACAAAAAGACCATACAACTGTGTTAAAGATGCAAAAGAACTGGAAAAACTTTCGGGGAGTGTTCATCATCAGGGAATAGTTGCAATGTGCGAACCTCCACAGGTGCTGCCACTTACTAAACAGACTGCTCAATCCTGGGCAGAAAACAAGGAACACGTAATAATTCTTGACAGAGTTGGAAATGCAAACAACCTGGGAGCCATTGTAAGAAGTGCCGCCTTCTTTGGAATAAAAAACATTGTAATTCCAATCGATGAAAGCCAGAGTTCAATAACCACAAGCAGTTACAGAGTTGCCGAAGGTGGAATGGAATTTGTTAATATTTATTCGATTAATTCCATTCCAAGCCTTATGGATGACATGAAAGGCAAAATGGTTAGCATTGGAACAGCCCTGGATGCAAAATATTCAACAAGGAATTTAAAAGAATTATGCAAAGATAAAGGGGCCCTGGTGATTTTAGGAAACGAAGAGCATGGTATCAGCGACGAAATAAAAAAACGATGTGACTACAATGTAATTATTCCTTTTGCAAATATGGGAAAACAGGATTGTCCGTGTGTTGACTCCTTGAATGTTGCTCAAGCTTCTTCTATAATATTATATGAGTTATCAAAATGAAAAAATTAATTAGTTTTTTTGCTTCCCTTGCAATTTTTGCAGCTAGTGCAAATGCAATTTCTTTTAATTCTCAGTTCAGAGCATCAGAAACAAGTCCTTTTGTATTACAATTTGGGCCAGACCTCATAATGGGAGGAGCAACTACAGCTTTTTTTGCAACAAGTTATATTATTGGACACAACGGCACTCTCCCACCATGGGACGGAACAATTTACAGCAAAGAAGACGTAAACAGCTTTGACCGTTTTTTTATGCAGCCTTACAACCATAAGCTTCATCAAATCGGGACATTTACCTGCGTAACAGACATGATTGCTCCAGCCATTGTATTTGGTACCGAAGCAATTTTTAATAAACTTCCAGCAAAAGAACTTATAACAATTGGAACAATGTATCTGGAAAGTTTTATGCTTGCTTACGGAATTAAAGACTGTTCAAAGGTGATTGTAAAAAGAATCAGACCATATATGTATTTTGAAGGATATCCTCAGGATAAAGTAGACGACTTTGATTTTGAAAAATCATTTCCAAGCGGTCATACTACAAACTCATTCCTCGCTGCCGCTTTTACAACTTATGTTTTTGGAAAATATTACCCGGAAGGCTGGCAAAAATGGGCAGTTGGTATTTCTACTTTTGGAATTGCCGCCGCAACAGGATGTTTAAGAATCGCCAGTGGTAATCACTTCCCTACTGATGTATTAACTGGAGCCGCGATTGGTACATTGTGCGGATTTATTGTTCCATTTATTCACCACCAGATGTTAAAGAATACACCAATGCTGATTATTGGAAATTCTCAGATAAAAGTTGAACCTACCATAAACGGTATTTCATTTACCTGCAGTTTATAATCAATTTAAAATATAAAAGGTCACCTCTGCAATTCCTTTCATTATCTCACACCTTTTTTAAAAAAGCACGAAAAAAGTGCATCTTAAAAAATTGTTTCCAAATTTTAAGATGCACTTTCACAAATTGTAACTTTTAAGCAATTCTACTCAGTTAGTATTATTGTTTCATATTTACATATATCTGCAAGATATTTTAATTTTACATCGCCATTTAATTGTATTCCGCTTGTATGAGTTGGAGCTTCTGTACCGAATGTACCTTTGTTTAGAGTTACATACAATTTGTTATCTGAAACAATAAACACTTCTTGATTTTTAGTAGCCCCTGCTACCCAATCTTCATCATGCTCACAATGTTTTAATTCACCTTGAATTGTTGTATACCCAGCTTTTGTACAAACTGATTTTCTTGTTTTATCTTGACTTATTTTATCTTGACTTATAACATCGCCTACTTTCCATAAGCCACCACCGTTTGGAATTCCTCTATAATTATAAGGAGCAAAGCCTTTTAATGTTGCACCTCTTGCAGCAAATGGACGACCTCCTAAAAGATTATCATTTAATTGACTTACATCAAATTCCCATTCGCTATTAAAGTATGCCATATCTAAAGCAGACATTTTGTTTCCTTCCATGACTATGTCTACAATATCGTTAGCTCTTTCTTCATTAAACAATCTTGTTTTTAGACCAAATTTGTTATTTGTGAATGTAATTTTTGTTCTTTCATTTGCTTTGTCTGCTTCTGAATAATATTCCGGATAATTAAAACCTGTAATTCCAATCGCAATTCCACTATCGCCAGCTTCGTTATTATCGATTAAAATTTCTCCACAAGCACGAATCAAACTAAGCACACCATTTGTTGGAGGAAGCTTATTATCTTTAATTGTTACATTTTTTACACTGTAGCCAAGTTTATTTCCTGCCACACATTTGCTTAAATCATTTCTTGAAAATTCCAAGTTTACGATATGAGGATAATACCATTCACACATATATGGATAAAGTCCCGCAGCTGTTATTCCATAAGTTGTTCTTTCTATTGTATTTTCGCAGAATTTTACATTTTCTGTTATTCTAGTATTTCCATTAAATGCAAAACCGTTACTTCCCTTTACATAATTTCTGCACACTTCTAGATTTTTAAAGCTTAAGCGACATTCAAAATCAATCCAACCTAAACCTCTGAATCTACCTGCTTCATTTATGTTATTTTCATATTGTATACAAGTATTATCATTGAATTTTAGATTTTCAATAGATTCACCTTCTCCACCAAGGTCAATTGCAAAACACCATCTTCCCCAGTTTTCAAATGTATTATGATGAATATTAATATCACGACATTTTTCTGTTGGTGTAATAAATATAATTCCATCACCGCCACAGTCATTTCTTGCAATTGATGTACCAAGATTTTTGAAAGTACAATTGTATATTTCAAGATTAACTATTTCATGAACTGTTCCGTCTGCAACAGTTGGAGCACCATTCCAATCACCACCTGCACTTCTATTTCCTGCTTTCCAACAAATTCCGTGATTTTCTACACCGTGTTCAGCACCCAAAGTAAAACAGTTTCCATCAAGTGTTAAATCATGAATTGTTAAGTTTCGGATAACTCTGTACAAATTGATTATGGCCATATCTTGCATTTTATTTTTGTTCCAGCTATCATTCGCAATTTTGATTGTTGCACCGTTTCCGTCAATTTCAAGACCATCAACATTTGCCATAGTAATTCGCTGGTTTGAAGAACTTCTTCCACACATATAAGCGTTATATGGAGCAACTAAAGTTTTATATATTTTTGTATCATACTTTGCGTTCACATTTTCCATTTTTCTTTCTGGATACAAATACAAAGCATCTTTCTTAAATGTAAGTTTTCCTTTTTTTCTTTGACCAAACAAATATACCAATGGCTCTGAATTATCAAAAACTCCATCACCAACACAACCATATTGTTCTGCAACTACATTTTCTGGATCAAACAAACAGGCAATATTTCCATTTGCCAGAGTATGATTTCCCCATTCATCAACAGGAGAATCCATTAATTCAAATTCAACACCTATTCTATTTAGTTGATAACCAACCTTTCTACAGTCAAATGGCAAATATTCATTTAAGTAATAATCATAATCTTGAATTGTATATACTGCTTGACCACCGTCACCTACTGAATAATATCCACGAGTAGTAACGACATCACCAATTTCAAAAGCACCAGCTTTTAATTCTTTAACTGTATCAACTGTTGTTTCTTTTGAATAAGTTACATTTAATGTGAAATCTCTTTTTTCTGTGCCATTTGTGTATGCGATTTTTGATGTAAATGTTTCATTAAATCCAATTTGCCCTGATGTTTTTTCATAATTTATTGTTGCAGAATTATCACTTGGAATTGCAACCACAGATGTAATTTCATAAGCAGCAGCAGTTCCATAGACATTGTAAGTCCAAACTGTTCCGTCTTCATTTGGTTTTGCAGCATTTCCATTTACTGACACGCTAGAAAGTGACAAATCTTTTGAATAAATTACATTTAATGTATATTCAAATGTGGATTTTTCACTTGCAACTGTAATTTTAGTTGTAAAAGTTTCTCCGAATTTTATTTTGCCTGATATTTTTTCTACTTTTACATCCATTTCATTATACACAGGAATTGCTTCAATAGAATTTATTGTATATTCAGAAGTAACACCAAAAACTTCACAAGTCCAAACCAAACCGTCTTCACTAGCTGTTGCAAGTTTTTTATCAACTGTTACACGGGAAAGCACAAAATCTTTTGCATATACAACTGTCAGTTTATGAACAGTTGATTCTTCCCCTTTTGAAACGATAATTTCTGTTGTAAATGTTTTTCCCAATACAACACTTCCTGTTGTTTTTTTTACAGTTACAACTGCATTGCTATCTTCTGGAGTTGCAACAACTGATGAAATTTCATAAGTCTGAGCTGCCCCGTACACTGTGCAAACCCATGTTTTTCCATCCTGATTTACTTTTGCAAGAACATCATTCACTTTTACACTAGTAAGTGCCGTACTATCTTTAGGTTTTGAATTATCATCACTTGTTACATCAACTGAACATCCAAATAAACTTAATGCAAATATAATTGCACTAAGCCATAAACAAATAAGATTTTTCATTTTTTTCACCTTTATCAAAAAAAATGGGAACGCTTTTAACATTTCCATCATATAGAATTATATTATTCAGTTGCTTCTTTTGGTGTAGGTACCAATTTAAATTTACCAAGTTTACCTATGTAAATTAGCTCTATTGTTGTGCCATCTGAATTTGTATAAACTTTTGTTCCTTCTTTGTGTGTTGGAACTATATCAAGTGCGCCACCTGCTATAGTAAAATACAAATCTTCATCTGTACAAATATAAGCATTATCTTGAGCTTTTACTCTATTTCCATTTGCGTCTGGTTCTATAAAATATTTTATATGTGTAACTTGATTTCTAAATCCATATTGACAGGCGCCTGGTAAATATCCGTCTTCTGTACACTCTAAAGCAACATTACTTAATCCATGTTTTTCTATATATGAATTCCAGTTATAACCGAAAGTTCCGTATGTATTAAAGTTTTCTACTAAATCATCATTAAAGTATTTTCCACCAACTGTAGCCATTGCGTTTAATGACTTAATAGCAGTTTGACCTTTTTTGAAATAAATGGCTGATATTGCATTTTTATCAACTAAAGGCCCAATAGATTTTACTCCATTAAAATACAGTGGCTGACTATTATATTTTGCTTTTTGAAAATCAATTGCTAAATTTGAATTAAATGCTGTAACTTCAGATTTCTTAATTACTTCGTAATCCAAATCAAAATCAAAATATTTTGCCATATCTTTTTCTGGTTCAGCAAAATTATTAAACATAGCTCCCATAAAACAATCATTATTTTTGAAGATAACTTTTATTCTATCTTTTCTAGCCTTTTCCATAGGAATAAAATCATCAAAATAATTGTTTGACTCGTGATTCCATAAATGAACTGTATATCGAGGTTCTCCTGTATTAACTTCTCTTGCAGTATTATTTTCAAAACGAATAGTTCCTGCTATACCAAAAGTTCTTACACCACCCAACATATTGTTATTAATAAAAGTAAAATTATTTGTAAATATACCTGCCTTTACCCCAACATTAATCATTGTATTGTTTTCAAAAACAAGATTTTCTGCATAACCACTGTACAATTCAAATCCATAAGGATAACCACCACCAAGATGTTCCCAATAATTATCTCTAATTACAAAGTTTCTATTTACTTTGCTATTACCATTAATTGCCCAACCTGCTGAACCTTTTACTGTATTACCAATAAATTCAACATTTTCAAAACATTTTTTTGTTTCAAAATCTATTAAACCTAATGCACGCCATTTCCAATCATTATCACCTGCAACTTCTTCTCTATTAGCTCCAAGACATTGGTTTCTGTTAAATTTAATGTTGTATAATCGTTCACCTTCACCACCAAGGTCAATTGCAAAAACCCATCTTCCCCAGTTTTCAAATACATTATCTTCAACGAACAATCCATCTAATGCTGTAGGATTAATAATTAATATAAAATCTCCACCCCAGTCGCCACCTTTTGAATACATCGCACCTGCATCGTTAAAACTATTATGATGAATATTTAAATTTTTTATATATGATGGTTTAAATGAAGCATTTGGTTCCAGCACATTATATTCTTTACCATATTTATAATGATTTTCTCCATCTGGCATACCGTTTAAATATAACTGCCCCGGTGAATAAAATATTGTGTGATTTGAATTTTTATTAATTTTAGTTTCATCAAAAACACTAGTCTCCATGCTATAGTACATTGTTCTTCCTTTGCCATCAAAACGGAAATTTTTGATTTCAAGATTTTCGATATCTTGGGCAAAGTTTAACATTCCCATTCCAGAATTTCCCCATTGTCTATCTGGCTGAGTAACAAGACATCCGTTTCCGTCAATTACTAAATTTTTTACATTGGCCATGATTGGCTTATAAAAATACTGACCACCTAACAATGCTCCACATAGATATGCTTTATATGGATTATCCCTTGCTGTACTTGGATCTTCAATATCATATATCAAACCTAAAATATAAGTTGCATCACTTCTACAAATAATTTCTCCAGTTTTAACCTGTGCAAACATATGGATAAATGGCCAAACATCGTTGGTTTTTCCATCACCCTTTGCGCCCCACTGTTCTGGCGTGTATGAATTACCAACAAGAGCGGCAATATTTCCATTTTTCAAAGTATGATTTCCGTATTCATCAATTGGAGTTTTAGACCACTTATTTTGGTAATTTATGTATCTAACATCTCTTGGAAGAACATTTTCATACCAATATTCATAAGTCATAATTTCATAGTGAGCTGTTCCATTGTCACCAGCATTATAATAACCTTTTGTTGTAACAATATCTCCAATTTCAAAATCACCGGCTTTTAAGTCTGCAACTGTATTAACTGTTGTTTCTTTTGCATAAACGACATTTAATGTATATTCTTTTGTGTTGCCATTATTTGAATATATGATTTTTGTTGTAAATTTTTCGCCAAAATTAAGGGAAGCAGTTTTTTCAGCAACATTTACAATTGCAGACAAATCTTTGGCAGTGGCAACAATATTAGATATTTGATATGGAGTTTGTGTTCCAAAAATTTTACAATTCCAAACTGAACCATCTTCATTTGGAATAGCATCATAAGTATCGTTTATTACAACACTTGAAAGAGACAAATCACTATTATATGTTATTCTTAATTCGTACTCTAAAACCCGTCCTTCATTTGAAATCTTAAGTTTTGTTGTAAACGTTTCACCAAGTTTAATTACACCTTGTGTTTTTTCATATTCAACAAGATAAACATAATTTACAACTGGTGTTGCAACGATTGATTCTATTTCAAATTCAGGTTCAGTTCCGTAAAAATTACAAGTCCAAACTTTTCCGTCTTCACTTGGTTTTGCAAGATTACTACCATTTACTGTAATGCTAGAAAACATTAATTCTTTTGCATAAACAATTTTTAGAGTATGTTCTTCAACAGATTTACCATTTGTAACTGTAATTTTTAATGTAAATACTTGACCAACTTGAACTCTATTAAACTGTTTAATATCTTTATCAAATTGAACAGTTGCATCGGCATGAGAAGGAATTGCTTCGATAGATTCAAAATTGTAGAACATATCTGTACCATACAATTTATAAGTCCAAACTTTTCCTTCCTTATCTGGTATCGCAAGATTACCATTTACTGTTACTTCAGAAAGAGATGTATCTCTTGGAGGTTCAACTTCCACATTTACTGAACAACCAAACAAAAACAGTGCAAAAATTATTGAACTACACTTGAGAATAATACGATTTTTCATTTGTTCACCCATAAAAAAAGTCAAGAAGATTGTTTCAACAATTGATTGACTTTTTACGCTGTTCCGTAATGTAATGAGGAACAGCAGTTCAATGTAAGATAAAGCCGCGCTATTTTAGCGGTTTTATCATGCCTCCTTTTTGTTATATACAAAAACTATTTTAAATAACAATAGATAAATTTTCAAATAAAAACTTAGTCAGGTAAAAAAAATAATAAACTAAACAAACGGCTGGTCAATTTGAATTACAGCGCAATAATTTTCATTAAAACTTTTTACGATTGACGAAAGTTCTTCTTTTAATTCTTCTTCTGAGTATTTTGATGAAAAAGGCCGAACTGCGTCAAAAATTACATTAGTATGCGACGGTCCTGGCACCATTCGTAAATCGTGAATTGAAATTTCAGGCTCAAAAACTTTTGCCTTTTCAAGAATAAAATCCTTGATTTTTTTAATTTCTTCATTATTTTTGTCGACTGGGTCCATGTGAATTACGCACGAACAGTTAAATTTCTTAGCGATTTCAACTTCAATATTGTCAATTTCATCGTGAAGGAGAAAAATATTTTCATCTCCCGGAACTTCTGCATGAAGACTCACCATTACTTTTCCAGGCCCGTAATCATGGAGAATAAAATCATGAATTCCGCTGATTTTTGAATGCGCAAGAACAGTTTTTTCAACATCTCTTACAAAATCCTTGTCAGCAGTTTTTCCAAGGAGAGGATCTACAGTTTCTTTCACAGAATCAAAACCGCCTTTTAAAATGAAAAGCGCTACAAAAATTCCTGCAATTCCGTCTAAAGGAACAGGAACAGATTTTCCAAAATGCGAAAAAATCAAATTTACGATTACTGCACACAAAACTACAAATGTTGAAATCGTATCGTTCAGACTGTCTTTTGCAGTCGCTTCCATTACAACGCTTGAAATCTTTTTTCCAAGAAAATGATTGTAAAAATACATATAGCATTTTACAAGAATCGAAACTGAAAGAATTATAATCGTTAAAATATCAGTTTTTAAAATTTCAGGATTTTTGATTGCACCCACAGAAGATTTTAAAAGTTCATAGCCCATCAAAATTATTAAAAATGAAACGATAAGACCTGCAATGTATTCCATTCTTCCATGCCCGAAAGGATGTTCTGCATCAGGTTTTTTCCCAGAAATTTTAAATCCTAAAATTGTAACAACGGAAGCAGCCGCGTCAGAAAGATTATTAAAGGCATCTGCCACAACTGAAACAGAATTCGCAATAAGTCCTGCAAAAAGCTTAAAAGAAAACAAAAAAAGGTTGAAACAGATTCCCGTAATTCCGCAGAGAATTCCGTATTGATTTCTCACCTTTGCATTTTTATAATCCGTGTGATTTTTTATAAAAATACGCGCTAAAAATTTAATCATTTTGAATACACCTTCTTTTCAATAAAATTTTCGATTTCATCCGGTAAATATTGGAAAAAATCGCAGCCAGTTTTTTCTTCTATATAATCAACCGAAGTTAAGTAATTTTCCCAAGAACCTGTTTTGTGCATTCCCATTGAATTCGGCATAAAAACAGAAATAACTTCAGTATCTTCTGTAACGCGACTTAAATCTTTGTCGCCTTCAGAAAGAACTAAAACAATTTTCCAGCAGTGCGAGGGAACAAGAATTTTCTGATTTTTTGAAAGAGGATTTTTTTTCTTTTCAAGAATTTCGATGTAATCCCATGTTCCTGTTGAAGTCGTTCCGCCTTTTCCGTAAGGACCTGCAATAATGTAAAGTTCGTTTCCTTCTAAGGCAAGGCTTCTTTCAAAACTTTCAAAATCTTTCCAGATTTGCCTGTTTAAATCCGGACTCTGAGGAATCATATTCGTCATGAGAAAAGTTTCGGAATTTCCTTCCTGAGTTTTAGTTCGGTCTGCGCTCGGACAGACATGCCCGCGGTCAAAATTATACTTTGTATACTGATAGTCGCTTTTTAAAACCTTATACCATTCATCAGGAAGTTCAGAATCCGCTCTAAAATCATCTCCCCTTTCAGCCTCTCCTAAATCTGAATAAGAAAGATGCCATGAAACCCAATTCGGAATTAAATTCACTCTGTTATAACTCAAAGTAAAACCATCTTTTTCTATAAGATAATTTTCAGAATTTGACTTTTCTTTTACAGCCCCACTTGGATTTCCAAAATAAAGCGGAGAATTTTCTTCTTCCTCAGAAATAAACTCTTCTTTTTGAAAAGCGCTTTCATTTTTTTCAGAATCAGAAGAATCTTTTAAAGACACAGAAGAATTATCGTTTTCCAGAAGAATTTTTTCTTTTAACTCTGAAACTTCTTTTATTACATTTTCAACAAAAACAGGATTTATTTTGTAAATTACAAATCCTGCAATAAACACAACAAGAAAAATAATCAAAACCCACTTAAAAAATGACTTTTTCTTATTTGAATTCCTCTTATTTTTTTTTGAACTCATTTAAAAATTCCACCTTAGAAATAAACTTTTTTTAGCCCAAAGCAACATCTAAAATCATCATCAGCACAAAGCCTAACATGAAAAAAATCGTCGGCCAGTTTGAATGTTTTTCAGATTCACGAGTCATTTCAGGAACAAGTTCTTCTATTACAACATAAATCATCGCTCCGGCAGCAAAACTCAAAAGATACGGAAGAATCGGAACAATTACACCTGCAAGAAGGAGCGTTATAAAAGCAAAAACAGGCTCTACAATCCCTGAAAGCGAGCCTAAAAGAAACGCCTTCTTTTTTGAAATACCGTTTGAGCAAAGTGGCATGGAAACAATCGCGCCCTCAGGAAAATTTTGAATTGCAATTCCGACTGAAAGAGCAAAAGCCGTAGCTTCCGTAATTGAAAAAGAACCGTTTAAATAACTTGCGTACAAAACACCGACGGCCATTCCCTCCGGAATATTGTGAAGCGTCACCGCCAAAACCATCATCGTAGTTCGTTTTAGTTTTGTTTTCGGTCCTTCAACCGTATTGTCAATATGAATATGAGGAGTAACAGTATCAAGAAAAAGAAGAAACAAAACGCCAAGAGCAAAGCCTGTGCCCGCCGGAATAAAAGAAAATTTTCCCATTCCAGAAGATGAAGCCTGTTCAAGAGACGGAATCAAAAGACTCCAGACAGAAGCGGCAACCATCACACCGGCTGCGAACCCCGAAAGAATTTTCTGCAGGTTTACGCTCATATTTTTTTTCATAAAAAAAACGCACAAAGAACCGAGCATCGTTCCCAAAAACGGAATCAAAAGCCCCGTAAAAACTTTAAAGTACATAAAAACCTCTTTTTACAAATCCATTATATCATTTTAAAATTTAAAAAACACTAAGAAAAAAAGATTTTTCAAAAACATAACGCCACTTTATAAAAAGTTTTTAAAACCACTGAATTATTTAAAATAAAACCACTATTACTTTTTTTACAAATTGTATATAATTTCTAAAAAAAGATTCTTAAAATATACTTAAATAAAAAAAACATCCGGGAGTTTTTATGACAGACAACAATTCGATAATTCCAAATTTTGACGATGAATGGGATAAATCTCTAAAAATCACAATCACCGATGAACCAAAACTTCCAGGCGTTCTTCAAGTTTACTTAAAAGGCAGTATCGACAACTACAACACAAGTTTTTTTGAAAACAAACTAAACAAAATTCTTGAACACGGAACTTATAAAATTCTTTTTAAATGCGCAAGCCTTGACTATGTTTCATCATCTGCAATCGGCGTTTTTGCAAATTATTATCCAAAATTCACATCTCTAGGCGGAACATTTGTATTCATCGACATGTCTATAAAAGTCCTCGAAATTTTCCAGCTTTTAGGATTCACCCATTTTTTCAACATCGCTTCAGACTTAGACGAAGCAAGCGTATTCTTTAATGCGCCTGTAAAAACTACAACACAGGTTTTTCCAAAAGTAATCGAATGTCCTATGTGTTCTTCAAAATTGAAAACATCAAAAGCAGGCATTTTCCGCTGTGCAAAATGCAAAACGATTCTTACAATTTCTTCAAACGGAAAAGTTTCAATTTAACTTCTTTCAAAATTGATTTCAATTTTATCTGTCGTAACTTCAAGTTTTGTAAGTTTTACACCGGCATCGTTCAGCATTCTTTTTGAAGCAATCGTTCCGTCTGAATCAGCGTATTTATCATAAAGGTAAACGACTTCTTTTATTCCAGACTGAATTATCGCCTTTGCACATTCGTTGCACGGAAAAAGGTCTACATAAATTTTAGAATTCGTTAAATTACGACCGCGGGCATTTAAAATCGCATTCAATTCAGCGTGAACTACATATTTGTATTTTGTATCCTGACCAGTTCTGTCCCAAGTGTAAATGTCATCAGAACAACCGTAAGGAAAACCGTTGTAACCTGTCGAAATAATAATGTTACTTTCATTTACGATACATGCACCGACTTGAGTATTCGGGTCTTTACTGCGTTTTGAAGCCAGAATTGCAACGCCCATAAAATATTCATCCCAGGAAATGTAATCAGTTCTTTTCATATAGCACCTTTTAAATTTTTATCAAAAACGATTTTTGCGCAGGAACAGAAAGAAAAAGGTTTCCATCTTTCACAGAACAAGAAACGCTTTCATTCAAAAAATCATAATCAATTTTTTTATCAAGCGCAAAACTTTCCCCGAAAATTGCAAGTGGAAGCTCGATTTTTTCGATTTTTTCAGAATTTGAGCAGACAGAAATAAAAAGTTCAGAAGGAGTAAAACGCGCAAACGCAAAAACAAAGCCTTCGTCCCACAAAATTTTAAATCCTCCATTTTTAAAAGAATCATATTCAGTCTTTAAGTGAGAAAGCGATGAATAAAGTTTGTAGGAAAAAGTTTCTTCTATATTTTTGCTCCAGGGGATCGGATATCTTGCGCCTTCCACTGAATCGACAGTCCCGGAAATTTCTGCCTCGTCACCATAATAAATACTTGCAGAACCAGGAAGCGTAAAAAGCATAATCAAAGCGCCTTTTATCATATCTTTTGAAATTTTATTGTCGTTGTGAAATCTTGGAACATCGTGGCTGTCTAAAAGATTAAACTGAATCTGCGTCATTACAAACGGAAGCCGCGCGTAAAACAAAGAAATTCGTTTAGACAAATCTTTTGCAGTCGATTTATAATCTACACCCTGAAGAAGTTTTTCCCGGCTTACAAAAATATCGTGCTGACCGTAAAATTCCCTGATTGCACGACTTGAAGCGTAATAATTCATCTGAGAATCCCATTCATCCCCGTTTAAAAATTCCGTACAGTCGCTCCAGTCTTCTGCCAGAATAAATGCATCACTTTTTTCTTCTTTTATAGATTTGCGGATTTCAGGCCAGATTTCATGATGAAGCTGAATTTCGTTATTTCTAGCCATTGTATCTGCAACATCAAAACGCCAGCCGTCAGTTGAAAAAGGAGGTTTCAACCATTTTTTTACAAGAGAATCAGGATTTTTGTAAATTACGCCGCGAAGTTTTTCTGAAGTATAATTTAATGTAGGAAGAGTCTGAACATCAAACCAGCTTTTGTAAGAATTGTCTTTTCCAAAAAAATAAAATTCCCTTTCAGTTGAAGACGGATTATTAAAGGCGCCTTCAGAAATTGGGAAAAAAGTTCCATCACGGTTGAACCATTTGTTTGCAATTCCCGTATGATTAATTGAAACATCTAAAATTATTCTGATTCCGTTTTTGTGAAGTTCATCAGTCAAATCAGAAAGTGCCTTGTCGCCTCCAAAATGAGGATCAACTGAAAAATAATCAAGGCAGTCGTACTTGTGAACTGTTGCCGCATAAAAAATCGGATTTAAGTATAACGCCGTAACACCTAATTTTTTTAAATACGGAATTTTCTGTCTGATTCCTTCTAAATCGCCGCCGTAAAAATCAAGACAATGCGCTTTACTGTAAGGCTCTGGAACAGAATCCCAGTCTTTGACTTTTTTACACGGAAATCCATCAAAAATATATTCTCCGTCTTTTACATCGTTTTCAGGATTTCCGTTACAAAATCTTTCAGGAAAAATCTGATAGAAAACTGCATTTTTTACCCATTCAGGCTGAACATAATTTACAAGAATCCTAAAAATATGCGCTTCTGACGGAACATAACTTGTAAGCCCTGCCTGATTATAATAATAAATTTCAGTCTTAGAGGCGATGATAAAAATGTAACGGAATTCTTTTTCAAAAACCTGGACTTCAGTTTCAAAACGGAAAACAGAATTTGCTTCTGATTTTAAATCCATTTTTAAAGTCCTTTCACAACCATTGAACTTTGCAAGAAGAAAAACTGCCTTTACAGAATCGTTTTTCATCATTTGAAGGGCAATTTTTATTTTTTCACCAGTTTTTGGAGTAGGATTTGAAACAAAATAACATGAACCGTCGCTGTAAATACTTTCAAGCCAAAGTTCTTTTTGCATATTTTAAACCTCAAAATCTTTTAAAATTTCTTAAAACAACTTCATTATAAAGGAATCGCATTAAATTTGTCAAAAAATTCTTTTACAGGCCGACTCTTTTAATTCTGTCTTCCGGGACTTTTTCAAAATATTCATATAGCCGCTGACAAGTTTCTTCTATTGATTTTGCATTTAAAAGCGAAGTTCTTGCGTAATGTGCAAAAGAAAAATTATCGCAAAAATACGAAAAAAATCTCTGAAGCCTCGTTTTATAAAATTCCGGCGGCTGAAAACGCTTTACATCGTCTATAAAATCGAGCGCGAGCGAAAGAAAGTCTATTTCAATAGAAGGATTTTCTTCTGATTCTGTTCTTTTTAAGAGCGAACAAAGCCACGGTTTTTGAACTAAAGCACGACCAATCATCACGCCGGATACTGACGGACAGATTTTTAAAACTTCTTTATAACTTGAAAAATCTTTCACATCGCCGTTTGCAAAAATTTCAATATTTTCATTTTTAAATCTTTCGCACAGTTTCTGAACATAAATGTATTTTGGTTTATCGCGGTATTTTTCTTTTTTTGTACGCGGATGAACTGTAATCGCCTGAACGCCAGAAGAAACAAGCATGTCACAAAAAGAAAAAAAACTTTCATCGGTAAAATTTTCGCTTCCAAGCCGGATTTTTGCGCTGAGCCGAATATCTTTCCCTGAATTTTCAATAGATTTTTTTACAAGCCGCACAAGATTTTCAGTTTCTTCAAGAGGTTTTAGCATCCACGAAATTCCAGCGCCGCTTCTTTCGATTTCTGGAGCCGAGCAGCCCATATTTAAATCAATTCCCTTACAGTCTTTTTCACAAAGGATTTCAGAAGCGATTGCCATTGATTCAGCATTTTTCCCAGTCAGCTGAAACACAAGTTTTTCAGGAACCGGAACAGTTTCCACATAAAATTTTTCAAAAGGTCCTGCATTTATAAGAGACGGCGCGTTTATCATTTCTGTAAAATACTCATCACAGCCTGCAAATTTTTCGATTAAAAAGCGGAACGCAGGATGACTTAAAGTTGCCATTGGAGCACAGATAAGTTTCATAAAAAAAATATACATCATTTTAAAAAAAATTAAAACTTTGATATAATAAAACTATGTACGAAATCGAATTAAAAGCGCATGTAAAAGAAGTTTCAAAAGTTTCAGAAACGCTTCATAAAATTGCAAAATTCATTCATTCTGTAAAAAAAGAAGATTCCTATTACACTTTAGAAAAAGATTCAAAAAAAATAACTGCAAGAATCCGAAAAGAAACAGAATTTTTAAACGGTGAAAAAAAAGAAAGTTTTTTCCTCACTTACAAGAAAAAAGAAATGAAACTCAATAATTCAGGCAAATTAATAGAAGTAAACGACGAAAAAGAAACTTATCTTTCATCAGAAGATGCACTTTCAGAACTTTTTATTGATTCAGGCTTTAAGATTTCCCTAAAAAAAACAAAAGAAGTCGAAGTATTCCAGACAGACACAAAAGCAGGAAAATGTACGCTCGAACTTTGCAATGTTGAACCTTTAGGCTTTTTCCTTGAAATTGAAATTCTTTCAGAAAAAAACGATTTACAGACCGTAAAAAACGCCGAAGAAATAATAAAAAATTTCTTTTTCCAGTGTTCCCTCAAAGAAAGCGACATCGAAGAAAAATACTACAGCGAACTCTTAAAAGAATGTCAATAAAAAAACTGTTTTTAAAACTTGACTTGCAATCTATTTGAAATGTATTATTATTTTAAGCATTTAACAAAATTTCCGCCAGATAAAAAAACAAATGTTAAAATGTTATGTTAAATGCAAAGGATAATCTATGTTCGACAGAATAAAATACAAAAATTTTGCAAAAATTCAGTTAAAAAACAGATTTAAAATTCCAGTTTTAATGGTACTTTTCACAGGCTTAATTTTAATATTTTTAAGCATTCCACAAGCCTTAAATGACAGCGCTTCCATAAATCAGGAAGTTTCTTCAAATTCTTTCTATACTTCAGTCGACATTCCGTTTCAGCAGAACCTTGTAAACGACATTTCAAACATCCTCACATTTATCGTATCATGTATTTTTTCAATGGCAACAGCGTTCGTTTACATCAAAATGTCAAAATCACCAGACAAAATATTTTTTTCAGATTTTATCGAAGGATTTTCTCTCTGGAAAAAAGGCGTACTTTCAGGTTTATGGCAGAGTTTATGGATTTTTCTATGGTCGCTTCTCTTTTTCATTCCCGGAATCATAAAATCTTACGCTTATTCGCAAAGTTTTTACCTTCTCACAGAATACCCAAAACTTTCCGTTACTCAGGCTCTTAAAGTCAGCATGAAAATCACAAATGGAAGCAAATGGGAACTTTTCATTCTAGATTTAAGTTTCATCCCATGGATTCTTCTTGGAGCAATCACCGCCGGAATTGCGTTTTTCTATGTAATACCGTACTATCAGATGACAAAAATCAATGCCTATCACGGACTTTTAAAAGATGCAGTAGAAAAAGGAATAATTTCCAAGTCAGACCTATGTGAATAAACATAAAATAACAAAAAAAACGAATTTCATTTTTACAGGACAAAAATATGAAAAACAAAAAAGGACTTACAGTATTTATAATTTTTTTAATCGTTATCATTCTACTCGGAAGCGCAAACATAATTCTTTCAACTTTCGGCATAACAAATTCAAACACAGAAACAATCAAACAAAAAGATATGGAAAAATCAAACTGGGGCTATATCGCATCAGTTAAAATTTCAGGCGTTATAGAAGAATCAAATGAATTTTACAATCAGGCGTGGCTTTTAAACATCATAAACAAATTAAAAAACGATTCTTCAAATGTCGCACTCGCAATTTTTATCGATTCTCCAGGCGGGAATGTCTATCAATCAGACGAAATTTTTCTTGCACTAAAAGATTACAAAGAATCAAAAAAACCGCTGTATGTTTACATGGGACAAATGGCAGCAAGCGGAGCGTATTACATCAGCGTTGCATCAGATAAAATTTATGCAAACAGAAATACGCTGACAGGTTCTATCGGAGTAATCGCAGGTCATTCAATCGACGCAACAGAACTTCTTTCAAAAATCGGAATAAAATCTACAACAATTCATTCCGGCAAAAACAAGACCATGATGAATTACGACGAACCGTTAACTGAAGAACAAATAAAAATAATGCAGGAAATTTCAGACGAATGTTACCAGCAATTCACAGAAATCGTAGCACTTGAAAGAAACATTCCGATTGTTGAACTAAAAAAAATTGCTGACGGAAGAATTTTTACCGCATCTCAGGCAAAAAAACACAATTTAATCGATGAAATTTCATCCTACGACCAAATGATTATCGATCTTGAAAAAAACGAACTTTTCAATACTTACTATAAAATTAAAAATTTTGAATACCAACCCGAATTCTCCCTTGCAAATTTCATATTCAGTTCAATAACAAAAACTTCTCTCGGAAAGGCCATTTCATCTGAATTTCAAAAAGGCTCTCTAACCTACCCTGCATTCATTTACAAATAAAGAAAAAGAACCTTGAAAAATAACTTGTTCAAGGTTCTTTTTTTTACTGACAGTTTACAACGCTTTTTATAACTGAATAAGAAAAGCCATTTTTTACAAGCGAAGGAATTATTTTTTCTTTCAATGTGTTTTTTCGGATAAGTTTGTCATACGCTTTTCTACACAAATCTTCTTCTGAAATCTCTTTAAAAAATGAATCCAATGCAGAATTTGCATCCGTTTTTGAAATTCCTCGCACTTGAAGTTCATTCAGAAGTTTTTTTCGACCTTCAAAATGTGAAATTTTTCTAGAATTTAGCCAACTTTCACAAAACCTTAAATCGTCTAAAACACCAGAAGATTTCAAATAATCAAGCGCCATTTCAATATATTTTTTGTGAAAACCTTTCTTTAATAATTTTAAACTAAGCCCGTAATAACTCTGTTCTGCACGCGCAAGATAGGAAAGCGCTTTTGTTTCACATGAAAACGCTAAAGAAGAATCTGTCAATTCTTCAAAAAGTTCTTCATTCAGTTCAAAACCGGGAATAAAATTTTCTTCCGTGAGGATTTTCAAATATTCTTTTCGGGCAAAAAAAAGCAAGTTCCCGCTGACAGTAATTTTATATACATCAGAAGAAACCTGCTTTGTATCGATAATAACCAAGAACTAACGCTTAGAGAACTGGAATCTGCGTCGTGCACCGCGCTGACCGAACTTCTTGCGTTCAACCATACGAGAATCACGAGTAAGATAACCGTTAGCCTTCAATGAAGGTCTGTTATCAGGGTCAATCTGAAGCAATGCTCTTGAAATTCCGTGAAGACAAGCAGCAGCCTGACCGTTTAATCCACCGCCAGAAACATTGATAATGATATCGAATTTATTATCGCTTGAAGTAATTAAAAGTGGCTGATATACAATTTTTACCTGTTCTGGTGTAACAAAATAGTCTTTTACATCTTTACCGTTTACAACGATTTTTCCTGAACCGTCTCTAAGATAAACACGAGCGACAGCAGTTTTTCTTCTTCCTGTACCAATTGCTAAATTTTTATCCATCTCAAACTCCTAATTATACTTCTAATGGCTGTGGATTCTGAGCGGTGTGAGGATGATCAGCACCGGCATAAATTTTTAAATTATCCATAAGCGCTCTGCCAAGTCTTCCGTGCGGAAGCATTCCTTTTATTGCAAGGCGAAGAGGTTCTGCAGGATGTTTTTCAATTAATGATTCGAAAGTATCGCTTTTTAGGCCACCTACAAATCCTGTGTGCCGGTAGTAAACTTTTTTCTGTTCTTTTCCGCCTGTTACATTAACTTTATCAGCATTGATGATTACGATATAATCACCCATATTCTGATTTGGAGTAAATGTTACTTTTGTTTTTCCGCGAAGTGCTTTAGCGGCGGCACTTGCAACGCGTCCTAATGATTTGCCGGAAGCATCGATAATAAACCATTCACGCTTCTGGTCTTTTTCGTTTACAAAAATAGTTTTCATGTATATACCTTAAACTAAAATAAAGTTCTTTTGCATTTTTTTCCTGCATCTGAAAAAAACGCAAAAACAGCGATGAGCAGTCGCCGTTTATATACGGGGTAATATAGTATACCTTTTTTTATTAAAGATAGTCAATAAATCAAAATTTAAAAATTCTGTGTTAATGATTTTTTTTAAATCTGTCATCTTATAAATGAAAAGTTTATTCTTCTTTTTTTGATGCTTCAAGTTCTTCTCTTCTTGCTTCTTTTTTGTCTTTTATATCTGCAATTCCGATGAAAATACAGATAATTCCGATTAAAGCGGCAATAACAGGAGCTGCACCTTTTAAAAATTCTACTACAACTGAACCCCAATTAAGACAAAAATCAAACGGAAGAACTGCATAAACTGTAAATGCAACTAAAACAAAACCGATAATTAATGATAGCATATAAATTCCTCAAATAAAAAAATTAAAACTTTCTCTAAAAGTTTCATTTTAAATATAATACATAAAACTGAACTCTTCAAGAATAAAATTTTTCAAAAATTCTCTTAAAAAAAATTTTAAAAAAATAAAATTTTCTCTTTTTTTATATTGACTTTTAATTTTTTTAACATCATTGTTGCATTATGATATAATATTAAAGCTGCTTGTAATGGCGTGCTATCATTGTAAAAGAGGTTACTTGAGTGAACGGAAGTCAGGTTACCATTAAAAATGTTTCAAAGCGTTTTAACGATTTTGTTGCACTTGACGATATAAACTTTACAATTAAGCAAGGGGAATTTTTCTCTCTGCTTGGTCCTTCTGGATGCGGTAAAACAACTTTGCTGCGTATTATTGCCGGCTTTGAATTTCCTAATGAAGGAGCAGTTTTATTTGACGATAAAGATATCATTCCTTTTCCGCCAAACAAAAGAGCATCAAACACTGTTTTTCAGACTTATGCACTTTTTCCTCACATGTCAGTTTATGATAACATCGCATTTCCTTTAAAACTAAAAAAAGTTCCAAAAAAAGAAATCGATGAAAAAGTAAAAAAATATATTCACTTAGTTCAACTTGACCAGCATATATATAAAAAACCAAATCAGCTTTCAGGCGGTCAAAAACAGCGTGTTGCAATCGCAAGAGCACTAATAAGCGAACCAAAAGTTCTTCTCTTAGATGAACCTCTTTCAGCACTGGATGCAAAACTCAGGGCGAACCTCTTAATCGATTTAGACGCAATTCACGACAAAATCGGAATCACTTTTATCTATGTAACTCACGACCAAAGCGAAGCACTTGCGGTTTCAGACAGAATTGCAGTAATGAATGCAGGTCATGTCCTTCAGGTTGGAACACCTTACGAAATCTATGAAAGTCCTGCAACTCAGTTTGTAGCCCAGTTTATTGGCGAAACAAATCTTTTTGATGCAGAAGTTGTAGATTGCGTTCCTCATAAAGACATTTCTGGAAACAATGATTTTATGGCAACCTTAAGCGTTCCTGAACTTGGAAAACAGGCACCTCTTGCCACCGACACAGAAGCAGAAGCGGTTCTTGACCGTTACATGCAAGTTACTGACTACGATTTTACTCAAAAAGGTCAAAAAGTTGCGTTTACAATTCGTCCTGAAAAAATTAGAATTACGCTTGAACCTCCTAACACAGGTGGCAGAACTGATATCAATGTATTCAGCGGAATTGTCGAAGAACCGATTTATTCAGGTTTTCAGTCAAAATTTTATGTAAAGCTTGATACTGGCAAAATCATAAAAGTATTTAAACAACACACAGACTATATGGACGATGGACCTGTAATTCAGTGGAAAGATAAAGTATACGTTTCCTGGT